>CAYRJN010000035.1:9786-24807 GCA_964424545.1 uncultured Calditrichaceae bacterium | reverse complement strand
CTCAGGTTCGTTTCAGGGGGCAAAGCGAAACAACACACGGCACCTACACAGCTTACATGGAAGGTGATTACTGGGGTGGCAACAAGCATTTTAGATTACGTCATATGTGGTTTGAATACAAATTTGCCAACGTTGGACAAAATTGGTCCTTTGTGGGACACATTGGTCAGGATTGGAGTTTTTTCGGCGATAAAGAAATTTGGCCAAATGTATTTGATTGGGACGGTCCCAGTTCCGGCGTATGGCGGCGCGAACCCGAATTGCGTTTTTGGTTTGAAAACAAAGACAACTTGCGTTTTGAATTTGGCGCGGCTCAACCGGGCGCTGAGCTGTATTTCACCAATACGGTTGATCCAACGCTTGCACAAGCCCAACAACCGTTGCCTGATTTTATCGGCGCCGTTAACAAAAAGTACGGATTCGGACATTTGCGTTTAACCGGAATTTACCGAAATCTTGAATATCAAAACGGTTCGGGCAATCAAGCGCTGGCCGGTTACGGCGCGACTGTTTCCGGTTATGTCGGCACCGATAAAAAAACGGACAATCCCGTTCAATTTCAGCTTGTCGCCGGACGCGGAATAGCAACCTATTTGGTCTCTTTCAGCGGCATGAACTTTGACGCTCTACCCGACGGTAGCGGTAAAATGCAAACGGTTCCGACAATCGGCGGCTGGGCATCCTATGAATATTGGTTTAATCATAAATGGCACGCCAATCTCGTTGTCGGTTTTTCCGATTTTAAATCGGAAGAAATAAGCCGTTTTGATATACCCAATACAAGCTATACGGCGCATAATACAACGGCGCGCATGACTGCGCAATATTTTCTAATTAATTTTATGTGGAATCCCATCCCCAGCATTAGCATCGGCGCCGAATGGAACATCGGAAACAAAACCGAAATCTACGAAGGTTCGATTAATACCGGATTACAAACCATCGACAAATTAGATAAATCACGAATTGCCAATCGAATCAGTTTCGGAACATTTTTTAATTTTTAAAGAACAGCCTAACAGAATGGGCATGTTTTGTAAGCAACGCGTTTTTTCCGCTTAAAATAAGGGAAACGAACGATATATTTATTCGCAACGTTTCCCTTTTTTTATTGATATAGGCTGGCAATAAACCCACTTTTTTCATATCTTTTGTATAAAAAAACGGCATAATAATAATTATTATCATATGATTGAAATAGAAAGAAAATTTTTAATACGCGGTCATTTCAAAGATTGTGCTGTAAAATCCAAAAGGATAAAACAGGGTTATCTCTCTTCCGTTCCCGAGCGCATAGTGCGTGTCCGAATAGTTGATAACGACGCCTTTTTAACGATAAAAGGGATATCCAATAAAAACGGAACCGAACGATTTGAATGGGAGAGGAACATTCCCGTTGTTGAAGCAGAGTCTCTATTGAGGCTGTGTGAAACGGGCTTAATCGAAAAGATACGTTATTATGTGCCAGCCGGAAAACATGTTTTTGAAGTGGATGAATTTTACGGAGATAACAAAGGTTTGAAAATAGCTGAAATCGAATTACAATCGGAAAACGAAGAATTTGAAAAACCGTCTTGGTTGGGACGGGAAGTAACCGGAGATATCAAATATTACAATTCAGCGCTTACAAAAAACCCTTATAAAAATTGGAATAAATGAGGTTCTTTTCCGCACCGCAATGCAATAAAATATATTTAAAAGGATATAATCATCAAAATAGTACACGTCAAATCCAAAAAGGAATTACAGACTTTTATCCGTTTTCCCTATTCGCTGCATAAAAATTCGGAAAATTGGATTCCACCGCTTTTGATCGAACAAAAGGATATTTTTAATCCCGACAAAAACAGTATGCTGCGACACTGCGATTACCGGCTCTTTCTGCTTTATGATCATAAAAATATTATAGGACGTATTGCCGTATATATTGACAAGGCCGCTAATAAATGGCAAAATGAAAAAATCGGCAGTTTCGGACATTATGAATGCATTGATAACGATCAAGCCGCAACGCTGCTCTTGAACAAAGCGCAACAATGGCTCAAGAACAGAGGAATGCAGGCCCTGCGCGGGCCGTGGAATTTCGTTTCGCAGGATATGGGATTTATCACGGAAGGATTTGACTTGCCTCCGGTGATTATGTCCTCCTATAATCCTCCTTACTATAACGAGCAGATGAAAAAGACCGGCTTTCGAAAAGCCAAAGATTTGTTGGTTTATAATGCCGATACGTCCGCGGGATATACCATTCCACAGCGTTTTATCGATTATACCGATAAAATCACTCAACGCTACGGGATTAAAGTGCGCCAAATAAATATGAAAAATCTAACAGAAGACGCCCATATCATTGTGCGTTTAACCAATGAATCCTTAAAAAACAACTGGGGCTATTATCCCATTCCGGACAGCGAGGCGGAAAGCATAGCCGCAGATCTTAAAATGATTATTCATCCCGAAGCCGTCTTAATAGCCGAAGTTGATGACAAGCCTATCGGCTACATTATAACGCTACCGGATGTAAACGTTCTGTTAAAACCGTTGCGCGGCCGCCTGTTTCCGTTGGGAATTTTTAAACTACTGTTGGGTATAAAAAAGATAAAGCGTTACCGTATTTGGGCTATGGGCATATTGGAACCGTATCAAAAAAAAGGCGTATCCATTCTATTATTCCGCCGTTTGAATGAAGCGATTGCCCATAAAGGCATTTATGTGGAAGCCAATTGGGTGCTGGAAGACAACACCTTAATGAACAACGCTATGAAACGTCTTGAATTTAATCTTGTCAAACGCTATCGCATCTATCACAAGGATTTATAAATTGCTAAAAAAAATAAGCATAATTGATGCCATAAATTTAACCTTCTGGCTGGTAATGACCTTTTTCCTACTTATTACTTTTCGGCAAACGCCCTACAAATTAAGTTTGCTTATTGCCTATCCGCTACTGCTAACATTTTATTTATATTCGATTAAAATACGATATATCCATAGTTTGGGAAAAATTAGGAAAATTCTGGCTTTTTTACTGCCGGCCACCTTCTTTTTTTTAATATTTGAAACGCTGTTTATGATTCTGCCTTTTTCCACCGAAATGCGCTATGACGCGCTGCTCAACCAAATCGATATTGCGCTTCTCGGAGTCAGTCCGACAGTCTGGATTGAACGCTATATTCACCCCCTGTTTACGGAAATTTTATATATCGCCTATTTTCTCTATTTCCCTATGCCTTTAATCGTTTTCGGTTGGATGTTTTATAAACGACAATATGAAGCGATAGAAAAATATTTCTTTATTTTTCTGCTGACCTATTACAGCGCCTATACCTGCTATTTTCTTTTTCCGGCCGTCGGGCCGCGCTTCTATCTTACCGATCAATATACGGTTCACTTAAACGGTTATATTTTCAGCGATTTTTTACGAAATTTTATCGATACGCTCGAACCGAATAAATTAGATGCGTTTCCGAGTCTGCATACGGCTATTTTAATAACAACGATGATTTTAGCTTATAAAAACAATAAAACGCTATTTTATATTTATATTCCTATTGGCATACTTATTTTGATTTCCGTAATTTACTGCCGTTATCACTATTTTATCGATATTATCGCCGGCATTGTATGTTCGTTGATTTCATATTGGGCGGCCTATCGCATTTATTATAACTATCGCAACAAATTCACATTTCATTTTGGAGAACCAAGTTGATTAAAGCGCTGCTGAGTTCCGCGGAATTCAATAAAAAAGAGATAAAGACATATATTCTTCTGCTAAGCGGGCCGTTGTTGCTGTCACTCTATCGTTATCACGGTTATCCCGAATATTTCGGCCGCTATTTTCCCAAAATGCTCTCTAATCCCTTATATGATTTATATGCCCATTTTTGGCAATTTTTCATATTTTTCTTACTGATATTTATAATACCTTTTTTAATTGTCAAATTGGTATTTAATGAACCGCTTAAAAATTACGGACTGACATTGGGCGATTTTAAAACGGGAATGACCCTGGTTGTTGTTACGGCGCTGTTTTTGATTATTCCCATCGCTTATTTCGGCAGTTTTATGCCGGACGTCCAAAAAGAATATCCCATGGCAAAAATCCTTTTACAGCGTCATGATCTTATTTTTTATTATGAGACGGCTTATATCCTTTTTTACTATATTGCCTGGGAGTTCTTTTTTCGGGGATTTCTTCTTTTCGGTTTAAAAGAGCGCTTCGGCGCCTTTAACGCCATTTTAATTCAAACGATCTCTTCAACGCTGGTGCATATAGGAAAACCGGAAGGCGAGATTCTCGGCGCTATCGTTATCGGTATTATTTTCGGTATTATCGCCTTACGCACAAAATCTGTCTGGTATGTGTTTTTACTGCATACGGCAATGGGCGTATTAACGGATTTATTTATCATTTTTTCATAGAAACCAACTTAATATGAGCAAAATTCTTATCAGCGGAATAAACGGGTTTATCGGCAGCAATTTAGCTGAAAAATTATTACGGGAAGGGCATCAAGTTGTCGGAATCGTGCGTAAAACCTCCGATCTCTCGTATATCGACGGTATGGATATCGAGCTTCATTACGGGAATATCGCCGATAAACAATCTCTCGAAAAACCAATGAAAAATATTGATATTGTTATCCATGTGGCGGGTTTTGCTTCCGACTGGGGACCATACGAAAAATTTTACAAAATCAACGTGATAGGAACGCAAAATATGGCTCAGACGGCCGCGGAAAATAGCGTTAAAAGATTTGTACACATCAGCACGGTTGCCCTGCACGGTTTCCCCGACAAACGCAATCTGAACGAAGCGGCGCCCATGCCTAAAACCATTTTCCCTTATAATGAAACCAAAAAAATTGCCGAGCTATGGCTTTTCAATTTTGCAAAAACGACAAAAATGGAAATAACGGCTATTCGTCCCGGTAATGTTTACGGGCCCAAAGATCATACATTTATCGAAAAATATCTTGAAGCGTTGCAAAGCGGCAAAGGCGGGTACATCGACGGCGGCAGACATTGGACTTGCCCTGTTTATGTGGAAAATCTGATTGACGGAATTATCAAAGCCTGTTTTAGCGATAATGCGCAGGGGGAAGCGTTTATCATAACGGACGGTCTCGATATTTCATGGAGAACGTTTACGGAAAAATTATGCGACACGGCCGAAATAAAAAAACCGAAACTATCAATACCTTATCCCGTCGCTTACGTGTTGGCTACGGCTATGGAATTCGTTTATTCACTTTTACGAATTTCCACGCCGCCGCTTTTAACCCGCTATCGTATCGCTAACGGCGGCAGGGATTATCATTTTTCCATTGAGAAAGCAAAGAAAATGCTCGGATACAATCCTCCTATTGCGCTTGACGAAGCCCTCAAACGAACCGTCGAATGGTATAAAAGCAGCCGTTGAGCAAGAACAATTTAATACATCTAACACGATTGCATAAAAATAGTTTTCCCTGCGGTCAAAAGAGCAAATCGAATATGCAACATCCCGTTATTTCTACTTCATTTGAAAATCGGATATTCGCCATTCATTATTCTATTACCTGAAAAGGACGTCATTTCAATCCTGTCATTACGAAAAGGAATCCAAACCGTTTGGTTTTCCAAAAACGTATCGCTATTCAGGCACTTCTTCAAGCGGCCTTTTAAAAAAAGCAATCAAACCTTCAATAACCACCCACAATACAATAACAATAATAAAACCGTTGATAACAAACAGAAGAATTCCATGTTTGTCTATAAATTTGATCTGATTAAGCAAAGCTGCCCAAATGGTCATCACCGCCATAAACAACGCCGGAATCCCGGCAGCCAGCCATTTTAAGTTGCCTCTTCGTTTAAGATAAAGGGTAATAACCATCAGCGATAAAGCCGCCAGCGTTTGATTAACCGCACCAAAGAGGGGCCACAAGGCCAAAGCGCCTTTTCCGTCCGCCCCCGACGCGAAAGCCAGCAATGCAGCGGAAATAACGGCAAAAGCCGTCGCGGCATAACGATTTTTTAAAACATTTACTTTAACATCCGTCGCCAGCTCGCTGATCACATAACGTTGAATGCGCGTAGCCGTATCTAATGTCGTACCGGCAAAAGATGCTACAAATACGCCCATTAACACAACGGCAAAAGCGTGCGGAACGCCGATCGATGAAATCATGTTGGCGGAGCCCTCCACAAAAGCGCCGATTTTTGAGCCCAAACCCGCCGCCGCCGTCCATGACGAATAATGCGACGACCAGGCCGCCAATCCGCTTAATTTTTCGCCGTTTGCTGTAATGTATCCCATTCCTATGCCGGCGGAAACGGCAATGATCACCAAGGTAGCGAGACTGCCTTCCACCAGCATGGAGCCGTATCCTACAAAAAGTGAATCGCTTTCCCTGCGCACCTGCTTAGACGAAGTGCCTGAAGCGACCAGAGCATGAAAGCCGGAAATAGCCCCGCAGGCTATAGTAATAAATAAAAACGGCCACAGCGGAGGCGCTTCTTTAGGGTGCAAATCAACGACGGGAGCAACGGTTGTTAAGTGTCCGCCTAAGGCTGAAAATATCACACCGAGAGTCAACAGCGTCATGGCAATTAACAATTGATAGGCATTAATAAAATCGCGCGGTTGTAAAAGCGTGGTTACCGGCAATACCGAAGCAACGTACGCGTAAATAAGCAAAACTATCGTCCATATTCCCGTCGGCGGAATCCCAAAAATATCAGGCAGTTTAACGGGCAGCCAGGCGCTTAAAATCATGGTTAAATAGAGCGCAATGACGCTGATAATCGACCAAAAGGAAACGGAAGCGCCTTTTTTATAAATCATATAACCGAGAAAAACGGAAATAGGGATTTGCAGCCAAACCGACAATACGGCTTGCGGAAATATGCTGAAAATAATAGCGATTACCAATCCGAATATGGCGATAACAATCCACAAACTCAATAGAACAATCAAAAAGAAAAAAATACGCGTGCGGGGATTGATATATTTGGACGTAAACTCGGAAATGGATTTTCCCTGATTACGCATGGATATAATCAGAGCGCCGAAATCATGCACGGCTCCCATAATAACAGCGCCGATAAAAACCCATAGAAGCGCCGGTAGCCAGCCCCAGATGATGGCAATAGCCGGGCCGACAATCGGCCCCGTGCCGGCTATTGATGTAAAATGATGTCCGAATATGATCTCTTTTTTAGTAGGAACATAATCGATACCATCCTCATACTCTACGGAGGGAGGCTTATTGTTATCGTTAACGGAAAAAATTTTGCCGCCAATAAACTTACCGTAAAACTTATACATCAATATATAGCCGCCGAAAGTCAACAACATCATTAATAAGGTATCCATACTCATTTCACCTTTTTATAATATTTGACCGATTTATGCTATTTTCAATCTTACTACGGCGACAATGTAAAAAAAATATGGAATTGCTGTCAAATAAAGGACATTAAAAGACATGGAATGGCAAATTTACAATTGTTTCTCCTTTTTTGCGGATAAAAAAAACCGCCGTTAATACTTTTATGTTAGAATTCTTGATATTTATTTCAACGCATTGGATACAAGTCCTACCCAATGGGTGCGGCCAGCTCGACTTATGCAACAAGCCGGTAGAAAAATCATATGTTTGTCATTTCGATTCAGTGTCGCTATGGCGGAGATAAACGATTTCCCTCGTTGAACACAGCAGCGCCTTTTTTTTGATTCAATTATCATTATAATTAACAACAAAGCTCTTCCCGCTTCTTATAAAAGGCGCTAATTATTTATCAATTGTATAGTTACCGTTTTTATAATTCTCCCTTTTTACAATCAGTTTATTGATTTGGTCGTCGTAACGCCACTCTTTTTCATCTATTTTCTCACCGTCCAATGAAACGCTCGTCGGGGCACTGTCCATAAAGAGTCGTAGTATGTGCGGCTTATGCACGCCCTTCAGGATAACGCTGATTTCCTCCCCTTTATCTATAACACTGATTTCCGTTTTTCCGCTTTTATCGGGATGGTGCAGAACAAAGCGGCTCTCTTTTTTATCGGGATAGATCAGATAAGTAAGGTAACCGGCACTGGAATCGCTGCCGAACCCCGTATAAGCGCGGCTCACATTCATAGGAATAATAGCACCTTCTTTAACAAAAACCGGATATTCGTCGAGCGGAAAACTGAGCTGTAATGTATGTCCGCCGTTTACCGGCTGTTTATCATGGAATAGATAGCGCCATTTTCCTTTCGGTAGGGTAACGGCACGTTTAAAAGAGTCCTCATAAATTGGCGCAATCAACAAGTAATCCCCGAACAAATAGTGATATTTTCCATCCACCGGACGCTGCAATCTTGCGCCGCCGTTATGGGCGCTGACCACATAGCTGTACATATAGGGGATCAATTCCGTATGCAGCCAGGAGTACTCTCTAATGATTTCCAGCTCTTCTTTGCTGCGCTCCCACAAAGCGCGGTTGCCATGTCCGCCGTTCATAAACAAACCGCAAAAGGCGGAAAACTGCGCCCAGCGAATATACAGTCTTTTGGGAATAGTGCGACCGCTAAATCCGGCCACATCGGAGCCGATAACGCTGTAACCCAGTTTGGCGCTTCTTAAGATATCATGCATAGCCTCTTCGATCCCTTCTTCACCGTCCATGGCCAAGTCCTTGTTTTCCGGATCATTTTTATCTAACTTGTCTCCGCTTGATTTCCATGTATGTCTTTGATCGCCCACCCAGTTAACGGGCGAAGCGTCAATGGGTGCAAATCCTTCGGGATGGAATCCTCTGTCCATTGACCTCGACAAGGTAATAAACTCAGGATTTTTACTTAAGCCGTAATGATATTCATCACGGTAATAATGATCCATATATTCACGCGTGGTCATCAAACCGTCGTGACTGCCGATATAAGCAATAGGAATTCCCAGTACTTCTTTAAAAAATTCCGTGGCCGAACCGTCCAATTTCCAGCCGTCTATACCAAGTTGATAGACCCGTTCCTGCAAGCCGCGCCACCATTTCATGGCTTCTGGATTGGTATAATCGATATAGCCGCCTTCGCCTTTCCACCAGCTTACAAGGCGTCCGTTGTCGGCAAGATATCCCTTTTCCTTTGCCGCTTCATACCAATCTTTAGAATTCTTGATTCCGGCGTCTTTGCTGTAGCTGTTCACGTTGGGCGTCATCCACATCACTACTCTGTAGCCATCGTTTTGCAGACGCGTAAACCATTCGTCCGGTTTGGGATAGCGCAGCGTATCAATATCAAAATCGTTATAACGCCATGTCCAGGGACTGTCGATAATGATGGCGCGTACGGGGATGTCATGCTTTTTATAGCCACTCAGAAGGCTGTCCACATATTTAGCCGTATTGACATCATCTTCCCACAGCCAGCATTCCAGCGCCCAGGCCGGTGTCAACGGCGGATTACCATGGCGTTGAGCGTTAAAGGGCATACCCCAAAACGGATAAACAATCCAAAAATAAAACAATACAAACAGAACGATTATTATACCGATTATAATTTTTAATGCTTTACCTTTTTTACTTTTTTTTGCCATCCTTCATCTCCAAAAATCACTTCAACAAAATCATTTTACGGTTTAAGGTTTTTGACGGCGTTTTCAATGAACACACATAGATTCCACTGGCAAACTTGGCGGCGTTCCATTTTATTTTATAACGGCCGGCATTCTGCTCTTTATCCACTAATAGCGCCGCTTTGCGCCCCAGCATGTCAAAAATAATGAGCTTAACGGATTCTTTTGCCGGTATGGCGTATTCGATTGTCGTTGACGGATTAAATGGATTGGGATAATTCTGCTGCAAATTAAACTTCTGCGGACGGATATTATGGACACGGCCAATTCCCGAAATCCGCTCGCCGCTTAATTTATACAAGATACCCCCTCCCGGCAGCAGGGTAACGAAAAATTCAGAACCGGCGTCTTCATTACTTAGATAATCTTTAGCATACCAATATCCCGAATCGGCCTCAAAAGCCTGTAAATCCGAAAGCATATAATTGAGCGATACCGTTGTATTCAAAGTATCAGAATAATCGCGGTTCATCAGCATCATATAATCGGCGCCCGAATCATCTTTAAAAAAACCCAAGACCATAGCTGCGTTAGCGGAAACATTTTTCACAATAGCGCCGTTTGGCAAAGGCGCGGCGCCGTTGGGCAGATTATTGCCCGTATGATAAACTTCCGTCGAATGTAAATCAAGTAGATATGGTCCGATATTATTAATCTCTTTATTCATTTGTTTAATGGAGGCATACACTTCATCCCGTTTCGGAGAACCGGTAACGCCCCAGTAGCTGTCCCAGTGGAACCAAATGATTGCTTTGGCGCCGTAAGCAAGAGAGCTGTAAACCAGCCAGCGATGCTCATTGGCATTCGGTACGCGCCAGTTTAAATCAGGACCGCCTGTACTGTCCGTACCAATGGCTTGGATGATATTGCAAAACGGAATATCATATTTTCTCGCCCATTTCCGGATAATACCCAAATTATAAAAATATCCCGGACCGTCATAACCGTTGAAAAAATGATAATGATCATAACTGAGTAACTCGGGCTTTACGATATCCAAAAATTGCTCAATATGCTCGTCATAAGTATCGGTTCCCAACTGGAATTGATTGGCATAGGTCGGAAAAAGATTAATAAAACTCAAGCGAGTCGGGTCTTTTTCACTGAGATAACGCACCATCTTGCCGAGATTTTTAAAAGCGTGGGCGTTGGGTTCATCCGTTAAATAATAGCCAAGTACTCTTTTACGATCTTTATAGGTCTCTATCATATCATCGAGTTTCCCCAAATCTTCTTCCGTCAAATCCGGCGGCGGCATATTATCGGACGCTCTCAGATAGGTTTCCTCTCCCACAAGATAACCGGCGCGTACCTGATAATTAATATCGTATGATTCCGGTACACTGGTACATCCTTCATCAGGATAAACGGTCAAAACAAGATCAAAATTAGCGTCGCTGTAATAATCATAGGATTCTACATTAAGGGAAGGAGGCGACCAGGCGCTTAGGAAAAATTCGTTCTGCTTCCAATATTGATCGCGGAAACGAAATTCAACATCAGCGGTAACGCTGTCCGTATTCGAATATACGGTAAAACCAAGCGTATCATTTTCGCTGAATTGATTAAGCAGCTCAAAATGAACCGTATCCGTTTCATCAGGTTGCAGAATTCCGTGGTTATGGCGCAGATCGCCCGACACCAATTCAACATGGCCATCCAAAGTTATAACGGAAGAAATCTCCCCCGCTTTATCGCCGGCGTTTTTAACAATTCCGATTACAGGAATGTTTTTATTCGTTTTTAAAACGGTACGTAGAGGTTTAAAGGCGATTATCTGCGGTTTTATGCCGATACCGACGACGCGAATGTAGTCAATTTTTACCGTATTTCTCGCAAAGCTTAAAGGACCGCCTATTTGAATTTTTGCCAAACCAATTATTTCGCCTGCCCATTCATCGGCTTGGTAAACGGGAATGCGGTACTCATGAAAAAGAGAATCACCGGCGAGTTTATGAGAAAAAGGTATGAACACCACACTACTGTCGCTCTTCTGCCAGTAAAGACGGATCTCTGTAGCTTCATTAGCTTGCATACGCACATAAATATATCCGTAATCGTCAGCTGAAATATTAAAATGCTGATTACTGACAATGGTGGGGAAGGAATTCGCCGTAGAAATTACCAGCATACTATCTTCAACGGCAAGCGCCGATACGCCAAAAGACTTTTCCCAACCCTCGGCATCTCCCGCCGTATTAAACTCCCAGGATATTGCTATGTTTTCGGCAGAAGAGGCCGATATAAACACAGTGAACAATGCAATAATAATACGTTTCATTTTTTTCCTTTTATATTTAGTCGTAGTGTCAAAATTCTTTAATTTATTTTGGTTTAATTCTTTAATAATTGAGCCGTTATTATTAAAATGGTTTATCCTGAATCGTTAATAGTTAGATTCTCCGATAAATCGGAGAATGACAACCGCGTAAGATTTCATGCTAATTTATCCCAATATTTTGTGTAATGGGAAACGTGTAGCGATACTTCGATAAAACGAGAAATCCAGGATAAAAACACTATACTATTATTTCAATAATTGTTTTCACAATAAGGCGCTATCGTAATAATAACATTTTCCTTGTTTGTGAAAAATCACCGCTCTCAAAACGATAAAAGTAGACGCCGCTGGCCAGACCATCCGCTTTGAAGGTTACCACATAGCGCCCGGGATTTTGTCGTTCGTTGACCAACGTTTTTACTTTCCTGCCCAGCGCATCGTAAACGATTAATTTAACGTTAGCTCTTTTGGCAACTTCGTATTCAATTTGGGAAGCGGGATTAAAGGGATTGGGATAATTTTGCCTTAAGGTATATTGATAAGGAATATTTTTCTTCTTTTTTTCAACAGAAACGGTAAAGGTGTCGAATGTGAAAAGTTTTCCGCCGCCCGGACGCAATATTGTATTAAACTCGGAATGTCCGCTGCTGTCGCTATTATAGAAGGAGAACCATTCCGAAGATATAACATCGAAAAAACGAAGTCCGCCCACAATACCGTTAAAATCAATATTGACGTCTACGGAATCGTTATAATTCTTATTCATCAGCATAAAATAATCTTTATCAGCCTTATCTTTAAAATAACCGATTACCAGATCGGCATTATCGGAAACAGATTGTATTAATCCGTCCGCAGGCAGCGGATTGGCGCCGGGCGCCGGTTTTGTTTGATACACTCCGGTAGTTTTCAAACTTAGCATAATCTCTTTCAATGAATCTATTTCCGCATTAAGCGATTGAATTGACGGGTAAATAATATCACGATCGGGATTACCGGTAAGCCCCCAGTCACCATGCCAATGAAACCAAATGAAAGCATGAACACCGTAAGCGAGCGACGAATATACAAGAAAACGATGTTCCGCCCGATTCGGCGTTCTCCAATTCAGATCTTCTTCACTTGTGCCGTTGGTGCCAATAGCTTGAATAATATTACAAAAAGGAATATCATATTTCAACGCAAAACGCCGTATTGTCTCTAAATTTGAAAAATAGGAGCCGCCGTCATAGCCGTTAAAAAAATGATAACGGTCATAACTTAACAAATCGAGCTTGGCCGTTTGCAGCAAGTTATCAATATACTCATCATATCCTTCGCTGCTCGGCCAGATATTTACAAAGCTAAGGCGCTCGGGATCTATGTCCCTAAGACGGCCGACAACTTTCCCGATATTGGGAAAAGCCTGTTTATGAGGTTCATCACAGATATGATAACCAAGTAAATTTGGATCATCAATATATTTGTCCACAACAATATCTAGTTTTTGTAACATTTCCTCTGTAACATCCGGTGGTATTTTTTTATCGGGAGCGCGTAAATATTCTTCGCCGATGATGTTCGTGATTAGAAGAAAATATTTTAAATCATATTGTTGAACCTTTTGCATTAAAACATCGTCATCCCTTACCCAGAGCATATTATCGAAATGCGCATTTTTATAGTAGGCAAACACTGTATCTTCGTAAGGCTGGCCATACCAGGCATAAGGCGGCGACCAGGCGCTTAATAAAAATTCATTCTGCCGCCAGTATCTCTCTCTAAAAACGAACTCTTTTTCGCTGATTATCGTATCATTTTCCGACCACAATGTTAATTTAACCGTATCTTTTTCGGCCGTTTGATTGCGAATCTCCCAAAAGAGCGTATCTTTGTCTCCAGGGGAAATAGAATGACCATTTTTTACATCCCCCGAAAGTAATTCCACGCCTGACGGCAATTGCAGTAATGATGACATGTCTCCCTTTTTGTCGCCGATATTTTCTAAGATGGCCATAAGAGGGATATCATGACCGATTTTTAATACAGTGCGCAACGGTGTAAAATTAGCAATATGGGGCTTGACGCCGACACTGACGATACGAATATAATCGATTTTTACCGTTTCTCTGGCAAAAGTCAAGGGACCGCCTATTTGAATTTTGCTTAAATTTAAAATCTCGCCTTGCCATTCCGCTTCCGAATAAACAGGGATGCGATAAACATGAAAAAGCGAATCGCCCCTTATTGCCAGCGATGCCGGTATAGAGGTTACGCTGCCGTCGCCTTTCTGCCAGTTTACGCGGATCTCCGTCGCTCCCTTAGCCTGCATTCTTATATAAATATACCCATAATCTTCGGCATTGATACTAAAAACGCCGTTGTGAACGATAGTCGGAAAAGAGTTGGCGGTATTGATAACAAGCATTCCCCCTTCGCTGTTCATATCGGAGATACCGAAAGAACTCGACCACCCTTCCGTATCGCCGTCGCTGTTAAAATCCCAGCTAACGGCTATATTTTCTCCGTTTACTTTAAATATGAACAAAAAGATGAATAAAAAGTATATATTTTTACCCATAATTTTTCTCCTTTTTTTGTTATTACATTAATCAATCTTCACTTTTTTCAACGCTTCAATACGAACAGGCCCTAATAATCCCGAGGCCGGAAGAGCATCATAACCGAATTCCCGCGGCATACTTTTCAATTCCAACGCTCCGCCGTATTGCGCTCTTATTTCTTTAGGAACGGGCAGCGGTTTAGTCATAGCCGAAACACGGTTAATTAATAAGTTGGTCGCTTTTATGCGCAAATGATTGCGACCCTTTTTTACAAAATCGGTAATATTGATATTTTGTTCCCTCATCCACACCGTTCCGGCCTTTATATCATTAACAAATATTTCGGCTACCACGCCCACTTTACCGGGATTGAGCTGTAATACCGTCTGTTCATTAACATAATTTTCACCTAATATAAAATCAATATCATAAATGCCGCTCCCGCTAAAATGGCGCGTTTGCGGGTCATCCGTCCACGAATAAAGATAATCAATCCGCCTGGGCGAAACATCGCCGAGAGTTAAATCCCATTTTCCGTTAATATGTAAAGGGGCGGGAATACCCTCCACTTCTACATAACGTTTTTCTA
>CAYRJN010000035.1:0-9776 GCA_964424545.1 uncultured Calditrichaceae bacterium | reverse complement strand
TCTATTTTTCCGGCGATCTTACGTTCAACATAATGCAGACCATTCTCCACGGCATATAAAACATTTACAGAGGAAGCGTCCGAAAAATCGGTTTTGATTATATGATCCGATGATTTATTATGGCGAAAAAGCAAAACGGTTGATTCATAGGGCTCTAACGTTAAAGGTATTTTGATTCCCCGATCCGTTTCTTCATAAATATAGACCTGCGAAATTTCGCCGTTATAGGGATTCCATTTCTCAATGGAGCTATCTTTAACCCGGAATGTTACCGGAATATTACTCGTTTTATCCTGAACATTGGTCACAAAATAAACATCATCCTTGCCGAATTTACGGTGCAAAAAGGTTAAACCTTTATTCTTCCGTAAAGTTTCCCCTGCAAAATCGATTCCAAAATCCGGTTGAATATGTTTTCTTAAAATTTTTAAAAAAGGGTCTTGAAAGCTGGCATACGTATCCCACCAAATCGGACGATGGATCACATTTTTCATGAAATAGGTTTGTTCTTCATATTTCCTTGAAAATATTTTAGCGATTATTTTTTTAACTTCTTCATCTTTTTGTCGATAATTTTTCAAGCCGGTTGAATAAGCGGGTATACGATCGAGCGCCACAACAATCCCCCCTCTTTTAACGAATTTTTCAATAAAGCGCATCGTTTCGAGCGGTAATGCTTCAATATTCGGCAACAGAAGAATTTTATAGGTCATCTTCCTTAACAACAGATTGCCGTTTTCAATTTTTACAAGATTCTGCAGCGCATCGTCATTTAACAAGTCGAAATCATAACCATTGGAAATTAACAGAGCGCCGAGATCGCCCCAATCGAACTCGCGCGTCCATTTGCGGGCGTTGAGTACATCCTTTGTCCATTGATTGGCCAGCGGCGAGTATACGGCGATATCGGGTGCAAAATGTCCCTGCCGAAGAACATAAGAACAGCGCGCCACATAATCCGCTAACAGAGGATAATATTCCCATAAAATATTTTGCGGGTTCAGGAAAGCAGCAAATCCAATCGTTCGTGAAGGTACAACTTGCCGCTCTGGTGAATAGGAAAATCCGTGATTATAAAATTTGGTCGCTCCGTTCCTTAAATAGATATCGCTGGCAATTTTCAACTCTTCCAAAGTTGATCTGAATCGCTCTTGGTGCATAAAGGTATAAGCTTCGGTCGATATTAAGGGACGACCGTAGATATGCGCGCCGGAAGCTACATATTTTTTCGGCCCGATACGGGTATCAAACCAGGGATGTTTATCTTTTTCACCGGCCGTAATTTCCATTTCGGGAATATCCGTCATACCCGCCGATTGCAGGATATCCGTCGTAAAACCGTAGGGCTGAATGCGCGATTTGACATTATGTTTTTTGCACCAACCGCCAAAAGTTTCAAAAAATGCTTTTCGTCCCTGATAATCGAGAAAATCATTCATATCATAACGAACTTTTGGCGATATATGCCCCAGCTGCCACCAAACAGCCGGCAAATAGGGAATAAGATCATAACCTTTATATTTTTTAAACGCCTCGAACAGGCCCTCGCTCCAATATATACCCGAAGCCGAATTGGGCAGTTCAAAACTATCCACAAACATAGATTCAACGGTTTTCCCGAATTCATTCCCAAAAGCGTCATATAATTTTCCCCCGAAATAATCACAGTAGCGCCGCATCGCTTTAACGCTGAAATTATCCACCGCGTTGCCCGGAGCATTACGTTTTAACCAAAAAGCCATAATACGCCAGGAACCGTTGGGAACCTGCCAGCGCAATTTCCCCTTTTTAACACTGTCTGTTAAAAGCCGAATCGAATTTGATTCAAGCGTATCGTTCGTAATCTTTGCGGCAACCACAGCAAGCAGCTTCTCTTTGCCGTTCAATTCATAATCATGAATTTCCCATGAACGTTTGGTGGGAATCAATTTTTTAGACAACTGACCGTAATAGATTTCCGGACCGTTTATATCAAAAAAAGTAGGCACGATATCCTTACTACGCTCCTCATCCGGCACCCAGCTTCCCCCGATTATCCAGCCCGGCCCGCCGAAATTGATGGAGAGTTCCATATCGAGACGTTTCGCTTCCCTCACCATATGCTTCAGCAAATCGATAAACTTATCGGACATAAACGGAACGTGCCCTTTTTGGTAATAATCTCCCATGGTAATTTGTTCAACGCCGCCGATGCCGTGTGATTTCATCTGCTCTAATTCCCACGTAATCTCTTCTTTTGTAACCGTGGACGGCCACCACCAGCGCGTATGAGGTCGATAACTTTTATCGGGATTCTTAAACTGCCGTTTATCGAGCGTTTGAGCGAAAAGAAGCGAGAACGCTAATAAATTCAGAAATATTAATTTGTTATACATCATCTTATTTAATCCAATCCGCCAGCAGTTGATTGACGGCCCTTTTATTCTCAATGCGTAGCGCTGTAAAATTATCGCTATTAATGCGGTTATAGGCCAATTTAACCGCTTGCATATTTTCTTTTGTCTCTTCTGAATTTAGACTATTTCCGAGATGATCCGTCATATTCAAAATCAAAAGCCCGCGAGGGGCTATTGAAGCATATAAATCGGAGAGATCATAATATTGCAGCATGCCGCCCACCGCCGTACGCATAAACTGCGGTTTATAATAACGATTATTCAAGAGTGATTCATAAGAAACAAAGGGCGATATTAAAACCGTGTTGACAATACGGTTGTCAAAGGCCGCCGCATAAGTTAACGACGGACACAATTCCTTTTCCGCTGCGGCCGATATATCATCTGCATTTACATATTTTTTGGTTATAAGGAAATCGATCAAAGTGGAAATATCGGCGGCATGAATCCCACATAAACTGCGCCCCGTTTGAATTTCATAGAACCATAAATTATAATTGGCCTTCCCCGCTTTAAAACCGTATGAATCGCCGCGATATTTTCCCCCTCCGATTTCTCCGAAGCCAAGCAGATCTGGAAGCAGGACGATATTTCCCCGTCTTACCAAATTTATAAAAAATGCGGATTCTTTCTCATAAATCTTTTTACCCTGCGGATGCAGATAAATTAAAGCCTTATGCTTTTTGCCGTCCGCCGGACGCAGCATAATAAAAGGTAGCGGATAGCCGCCGTCCGTTTCGATAAAATATTTTTGAATTATCACGCCGCTGTCTCTATAGGATGCACAAAAAACGCTCTTAAACAAGGCGCTGTTTCTTCTATAACCGCTAAGTTTTAAAGCCTTTTTAAGCGGATCGGAACTTTTTTTATACGCAAAATGCTTCTCATACTCTTTTTTATTAAGACTGTAAACCGTTTCACTATTTAAATTGGCCACAACCTGACCGCTTGTTGTGGAATACAATTCACTTTCTTCAAATACTTTAACATCTTCATCGGCGGAACTCCCAGGATTTTGCAGATATTTTTGAAAAAAACGATACATAGCCTCCCTGTTTTTCTTTGTCGATTGATGCTTTGCCCTATCAACCGATAGAGAGAGATTTTCTTTTTTTTCATAAGCCTTGAAAATATTTTGCGCCTCGGTAAAAGTTTCATAAACGCCCTGTATACTGAAAAAATCGCGCGTCGTGGCAATAACCAACGTCGCTTTAGGCGCGCGTGCTTCTAACAGATCGGCATGATCAATGCCGTTTAGTATACCGTGATAAAAATTCTGTTCGGCGTCTTGCAGTCCTCTCGATTCAATGAGACGCCTTAAACTAGTAATATAGCATTCTGGTGCGGCCGCTTCAATGCGTTCGTCCATTGCAGCAATATAGGCGGATTGCGTCCCCCCGCCCGAACGTCCGGTTATACCTATTCTCCTACCGTCCACTTCCGGCCTACTCAACAGATAATCGATCGCCCGTATGCCGTCCCAAATCATATAACGCGCCAAACTGCTGCCTATAAGAAAACATTGCGCTCCGGCGTAGGAATGTTCTAATGTCGGTCCGCCTATATTGGATTTTCCCCTTTGCGCGTCAAAATATTGCCTCCGTTCGCCCTGTCCCAAAGGATCATAAGCCAGTACGACAAAACCCTTTTTTACCAAATTAATTATGACACGCTGGTATACCGGACTGCGAAAACCGTCCTCCGTATGACCGCTGCAATAGATTACCGCCGGCGCTTTACCTTTCAAATTTTCGGGAATAAAAAGAGCCGCCGTCACATAAAATCCCGGTTGAGATTCATATATCAATTTTTCTACATGATAATCCTCTCTTTGCATGCGGCCGGTTATCTTAGCGTGCAAAGGCGTTTTTTTAGGAAAGGGGCCGATTAAATCGTTTAATCTCTCTTTTATGGTTTTTTGCCTTTCTTGCCAATTGGCGAGGCTGTGGATCGATAAAATTTTATTCGCTCTTTTATCAAGCTGTTCACAGGCCGTAAAGCTCATAAAGTCGTATAAACTATTGGCCGCATTATTATATTTAACCCATGCGGACATGATATCGGTATTTAGAACTTGTGAATATATCGGCAGCGCAAAAAGCATACCAATGAGAAAAAAGCGTATATTTTTTTTCATAGAACATCCTATTTGATATTCAACGATTATTATAATAGCAAGCTAAAAAACGGACATTTTTCATTGCAACAAAGGATAATTTAGAAGGGTTAATTTCGAAGGTAAAAAAGCCGTGGATTATTTTTGCATTATATTTTATTCTTGGTTTTATCCGATACAAAAAATAACAAACGGGTTTGTATGAAGATAATAAAACGGTCCCGCTTTATTAATCAAAAAATCCAAACGTTTAAAATTTAGGTTCCCGTCCCGACGTATTTGCAGGAAAAATATAACTCGTTTGCTTGCGATGGTACGCTACATGATAATCCGCGGCTTTTGCGACAAAGGTTAATGCCCCTATCCGTTACTATTTAGACAAATCGCGATAATACAGATCTTTCGCCTCGATGGTTTGTCCAGGGTTGTGCCCTTGAATGGCAAAGCGTCCTTTGGTGTATTCGCTGTCTTTTAACTCGGACATAAATTCTCCGTTCACCCATACCTTAATATCGTCGCCTACCGCACGCACTTTGATTGTAAACCATTCATTATCCTTGGTGATTAAGGATTTTGCTTTACCCGAAGGCGTTCCAGGTTTCCATATCCAACCGGTAAAAGCATCGGAGTGGTTATCGATCTGCGCTTCATAGCCGCGCGGAAAACCATCGGGATTATCAGCCGGAGGATTGGCACGAAAATAGAGCCCGCTGTTGCCGTTATCGCTAATCCTAAAATTTCCCTTAACTTCCAAATCACTTAAAACCGGGCCGCCATAAATATGACCCATACCGCCTTTACCGATAAGTACGCCGTTTTCTACTGTCCATACGGTTTTACCACGCACATCCAAACCGGTTAGGTCTTTACCATTGAACCAAGAAACCCATTCGGCTTCTTTCGTTTCGGATACATTTTTTTCATTGTTTTCCTCTGTTTTATTTCCGCAAGAAAGCAATAACATCGTCAGGAAAACGCCGGCAATCAACATATTTTTTTTCATCGCTTTTCTCCTCTTTATTTTAAATAACAGTTCAATTAGTAACTACGCATAAATATAGACAATCGTTTGCACGTTTTCAATTAAAAGAACAGAAATTACTCAATTTAGGCAATATTAAATGGATTAATTTAAATTTACGCAAGATTTTAGACTTGACTCGGAATTTCAAAAAATAACCTATTTCGAACATTTTCACTATTATTAGAATATATTTTGTTACGTACAACTTTAGATTTTTCGATTAAATCGGTTAATGACACTTTCATGATCTTCTCTATTATTTTCATTAATTAATTTACTAAGTTATGTTTTTTTGCAAAGCTCTTTTCCTACCCGTTTACTCTGTTTTGCATATTAACGATGAAAGGTGAAACTGTCAAAAACTCCGCCGTTTGTGCCGTCTCCGTTAACTTTTACGGCGCGATATTTCAATGTTTTTCCGTCAATCTCTACAACCACATAATTATACAAATAGTATTTTCCGCCGTCATAATCGTCATTATCCGTCGTTGCCTTATGGTCTGGCAAATCGATCTGTTCCCACTCATAATATTTATGATTATCGAGCGGCGCGCCCCCACCGCCGGTTATTACATAGGTAATATTATTGCCCTTACCCGTTTTGGAATCGTATGGAGGATGCGGCAAGCCGCGTTCGTAATCGTGCGTGTGCCCGCTAAAAACAATGGTTACATTATGCTTTTCCAATAAAGGAACCAGATATTTCCGTAAAGGTGCCTCACCGTCATAATAACCGCCCGACCAACACTCGGAATAGGGCGGTTCATGTAAAATTACAAAAGTCCAGACATTTTCTCTATCCGCTTTAATAAGTTCCTGCTCCAACCAATCATATTGTTGTGTGGATGGACGAATAACATTGCCGCCGCTGTCTTCAGAGTCTTCGTCTTTATTGGGATCAAGAAAAATAAAACGTGAATTGGCAAATTCAAAGGAGAAATAATATTGATTGCTACCCACCGAGCAAACGGGATGGCGGACATATTTTTCAAACGGGGGAACAAGGCGCGTATCCCAATAACCGCCGTATTCATGATTTCCGATGGATATATAGGTCGGCGTTAATGAGCTGTAGTAGCGAATCGGCAGAAAATATTCGTCGATCCATGCCGGAAGGTTTGCTCCACTGCCCACCACGTCACCCACATTAATAACAAAATCAGCCTTTTCCTTTGCTATTCGTTTAGCCACATTGGCATGCATTGGCGGCACCGTACGGTTATCGCCATAAACGATAAATTTAAACGGCCGGTTATGATCGGGTTTTGTTTTAAAAGCGGCTTTCGGGCTGGCAATATCCTCACACACTACGCGATAATCGTATTTTTGATCGGGATTTAAACCGACAAGCGTTAAAGAATGGACGCGTTTGGGAACAGCTTCTTCATACATTTTTTCCGACAATTGCCCGCTGCGACCGTATTCCACGCGCCCATAAGCCGGATAGACCGTTTCCCACATAATGGTAATACCGCTTTTTTCGGCCGATTGCAGGTAAGGCGGAATTAAAAATGCAGGAGCATTTGTCAACTTGCTCTCTATTTGCGTTAATTTATTATTAATCAATTCCAACTGCGGGGCAATCTTTTTTTTATCTAAAGCCTTCACTAAAAAACGAGTCATGTCACCAATGATTTCAACATCCGGATTCGGCCGGCTCTTAAAATAACGGTTAAGCCGTTCCAAACGCAAACGCGTATTTTTCACTTCGTCTTTTAATCGGTATTCGTCTTCCGTAATTAACGTTACCCTGCCAAGACTTCCCGGACCGCCGTTGTTAATCACCTTTAAAGCCAATTGCAACGGTTTATCGATATCGGCGGAATTGCTAATAATTACGCTGAACCTCTTGTCGGTCGATTCAATTTTTTTTACCCCGTTTACATACAAAACACCGCGGTCATCGGTATAAAAAGACATACGCAACGCCCGCCCCTGAACATCAAATCCATTTATTTGTTTTGGTAATTTTAAGGAAAGACGATACCAAGCTTGTTTGCCTTCTCCCTCCCAATGATCGGTATCGGTATTGATCTCGCTCCAGCCGCTGTCATCATAATTTAATTTTGCGACATCCTCATCGGTATACAATTTACGTTTCCATTTTTTTACGGAAACGCCGGAAATGTTTATGGCTATTTTCGATTTTGCTTTAAAAAATGCGGCATAGCCTAAAGGCATGCCGATAAGTTCCGCATGGTAAAAACGGCCGCAGTAAGAACGATTTTGTACACGCACGGCAATGGTAAACTTTTGTCCTTCTCTAACATTGGCGCCTAATATACCTTCCCCGCCTCCCTCTGTAGCCTTAAACAGTTTTTTACCGTCCACATAAACCGGACTCGAAGGATCGGCATTGACGCTAAACAGCACATCCTTCCCTGCAAGTTCATGCGGAATAGTAATTATTTTTTTATACCATTTAACAAGACTCTTTTCCCACCATTCATGATTAACCGTTTCTTCAGTCCATTTAACGGTTTTATCATTAAGTACTTTATCAAGGAGTAAATCCCCGCTATGAACCTGCCACGTATCAAGCGTAACAACGGGATGAGGATTAATTTGCTGCGTGTCAATGTTTTTCTGCGCTGCCGATAATTGTAGCGAAAAAAACAATATAACGATAAAACTATAAATAAAAGCGCTATATTTATTCATCATAACAATTCCTTTGTTAATTTTTCTTTAATCATCATATAACTGTTTTAAAAATATTCATTTTTGACCTAAAAAGCATTTTTTTAATAGCCAAGTTGGGTTAACACTGAAAAAAGCCCCAAAAGGGGCTTTTTTTTTAGACTTATTCCTCGCTCATAAATGGATAACTCCAATCTTCCGGCGGTACCATAGTTTCTTTTATGGTGCGCACCGTCATCCAGCGCAAAATATTCATGGCGCTGCCGGCTTTATCATTAGTTCCCGAGGCCCGGCCGCCGCCAAATGGCTGCTGGCCGACAACCGCCGCGGTGGGTTTATCATTAATATAGAAATTTCCGGCCGCATTACGCAATTTATCGGTCATATAGGAAAGAATTTGTCTATCTTGGGACCAAATGGCGCCTGTTAAGGCATACATCGAAGTTGTATCGCATAATTCAAGCGTCTCTTCAAACTTTTCATCCTCATAAACATAAATCGTCAAAACAGGACCGAATATTTCTTCTTCCATGGTTTTGAAACGGGGATTATTCGTTACAATGGTTGTGGGCTCGATAAAATAGCCCTTACTGTCATTATACCCTCCGCCGGTGATGATTTGCGCCTCAGGCGATTTATCCGCGTAATCGATATAGGAAGCGATTGTTTCATAAGCGCCCTTGTCAATCACAGCCGTCATAAAATTCCTAAAATCGAGCGGCGAGCCCATCTTAATTTTGGCCACTTCCGCCGTATAAAGCTCTTTAAACTCCTCCCACATGGATTTGGGAAGGTACATACGTGAAGCCGCCGAACATTTTTGCCCTTGATATTCAAACGCACCGCGGATTGCCGCGGTTACAACGGGTCTTACTTTGGCCGTATTATGCACAAAAATAAAATCTTTGCCGCCTGTTTCGCCAACGATACGAGGATAATATTTCATCTTAGTAATATTACTTCCAACCGTCTGCCACATATTTTGAAAAACTTGCGTCGAACCGGTAAAATGAATACCGGCGAGATGCTCGGACGCCATGACCGGTCCACCGACCTGCCCGCCGGAGCCCGGAATAAAATTAATCACACCTTTCGGTAGGCCGGCCTCTTCAAGCACTTTCATAAGGAAATAGGCAGAATATACGGCGCTGCTGGCGGGTTTCCATAAAACGACATTACCTACGATTGCCGGAGCGGTGGGAAGATTCCCCGCAATGGAAGTAAAATTAAAAGGGGTTACGGCAAAAACAAAGCCTTCCAACGCTCGGTATTCCGAACGATTCCACATACCCTTGGGCGAATATGGCTGCTCTTTCATCAGCTCGGCCATATAATATGAATTAAAACGCCAAAAATCACACAATTCGGCAACAGCGTCAATTTCAGCCTGATAAACGGTTTTCGACTGTCCTAGCATAGTTGCTGCATCCAAGGTATAATGCCACGGACCGCTTAATAGTTCGGCCGCCTTTAAAAATACGGAAACTCTTTGTTCCCATGGCATTTCGGCCCAAGCATGCCGCGCTTCAAGAGCGGTACGTATGGCAAGATTTACCTCATCTTTTCCTGCCTTATGATAAAACCCGAGTTTAACGGAATG
>CAYRJN010000034.1:17341-24964 GCA_964424545.1 uncultured Calditrichaceae bacterium | reverse complement strand
CCTCGCGAAGGTTTTCGTAGCCGGCTATTAAGGCGCTTCCGTTGGATGTAGGTAGATTGCGCGAGGGATGATGTAGAACGGCGGCGTCTTCAGGCTTTTTCCCTAATTTAACGGCTTCGTCATTTAATGTTTCCATTAAATCCATCGCCTCTTCAATAAATACATCTTTAAAACGCCCGTCTTCTTTGACCGGTTCTGCTTTATCCTCCGCAGTTTCTTCTTCTACATCGGGAAAATCTTTATGATCAAGGATTGTCGTAATTTTGGCAAGATCTCCGGCCTTTATCCCCTCGCCTTGACTTAATTTTTTAACAAAATTTATAGCCTCGCTCATCGACGCGCAAAATCCGGACGTAGCCCGGAGTTTACCGCTTTTTAATTCCTCAATTACGGATTCAATGCTATCCGACAGTTGTCCGATTTCCCTGAACCCCAACATTTTTGCCGCAGATTTAAGAGAGTGGATGGACGATTCGATCTCATCGATCGCTTTTTTGTTTTCCGGGTCTGCCTGTAATATTTTAAGCGAATCCTCGATTGCAATAATATTGGCTTCGGATTCCTGTTTGAATATTTCCAGCAATTCATCATCAACGTTTTCCGAAATTTTTTCACCATCTTCTTCTTCCGCTACGCCGACGGATAGGGTTTCTTTTTGCAGCTCGGCGCTTTCATCAATTACAACCTGATCAAGCAATGAGTCCAGAGCGTCAATAGTATCTTCGGTTTTTGTATTATCATCGTTTACCAAAGCGTTAAGTGCAGCTAAACCGTTGTCTAAAACAGATACAAGATTTTCAGGAAAGGGAATGGAGCTTTGCCCGAACAACTCGGCGACATCTTCGATTGAATTGCTAATATCAACAACCTTTCGCTTATTTAAAAGCGAAGCCGATGATTTGATTGTGTGTATTTCATTTTCAATGGTATTAAGGTTAGAGCGTTTCATATTTTTCTTAAAATTTTCCAATGCCGTTAAAGCCTTATCCACATGGCCGGCGAATTCTTCAAGAAATATTTTTTCAACTTCTTCCTCTTCCGAAAGCTGTTCATGTTGACCACCCTGTTCTTCCGCCGTTTCTACGCTTTCGGCAGGCTTATCCGGCGTGGTTTGCTCTTTTTCCGTATCTTCCTTTTTAGCAGGCTGGCCATTATTTTCTTCGCCAAACAGATTTTCTAAAATATCAATAATATCGTCGCAATTGCTATCCGCACCCTTCAACTCCAAACGTTCCAACATCATCAGAAAAGAATGATCTAATTCGTTAACAAGCTCGGAATCAAAACGATTAATATTTTCAAAATATCCTTTCATTTTTTTTATCGGCTCATCATAATTATGTAATTTAAACAAAGAAATATTTCTTAACAATAAAGCAAAAAAGCGAGTTACCTCTTCCAAATCCGCTTTATCACGAACCCGATTTTTATCTACAAAAGAAACGTTTAGAGAGAGCCAATATTTTTTAAAGGTTTCGCCTAATAGTTTTGCATCGAATGCGACA
The DNA here is from genome assembly GCA_964424545.1 of uncultured Calditrichaceae bacterium. Lineage (GTDB taxonomy): Bacteria > Calditrichota > Calditrichia > Calditrichales > Calditrichaceae > JAUVIB01. Next base: position 23,459 of record CAYRJN010000034.1, on the reverse strand, counting down.
TTCTTGGCAAACAATGCAGCGATGGCCTGCATATCAAGAGGGTAAACAAATAAGTCCGTAAATTTATCCCATATTTCCGCAACTTCGTCAAAATTATTTTCGCCGGATTCGATTTTTTTATTATATAAATTGATTAATGGCTGCCAAAACGATTCGACGAGAGCGGAATTTAACAAACGCGTGGATTCTTTAACCGTATACAAAAGAGCAAATAGATTATTAACAGCATCACTTTTATTTAAATCTTTATGATAATCTTTTAATGTTCTACCAACCTGTACAAACAGCTCCTTCATAAGGGGATATATTTCTTCATTATCCTCAAAGGCTATTAAGTTGCTCTCATTTACAGGCTTTTCAGCAGGCACAAACGCTTCTTCCGTCTCATCGTCCCTTTCTTCTTTCTCCGAAATCGGCGTAGTGATTAGCGTAATCAGAACATCGCATTCTTCATTAAATCTATTGTACGCTTTACCTGAATTATCGTCATCTAAAAACTTATCGACTTTAGATAGCGATTTTAAAACCTTCTTAAAATGTTTGTAAACCTCCACCGTAAAATATATGTCGCCTTTCAAAGCATTATCCAATTTTCCGGCCAACACGGAAGTAATATGCTCAAAACCGCTGTATCCATGAATCATGCTCAACTCTTTTAGAGCATAAATCTCATCTTTTATTTTCCTCAAATTTTTAATCTGTTTCTTTTTTGATGATTCATTTTTCAAATCATCAAGAAGATCTTGAATCGTCTGAAGATGATCTGATACTTCCGTATTAAAATATTCCGCCAATAGGTTATCGATGGAGGCCGGCTGATCTTCCGTTGCTGCCTTTTCCGTTTCTTGGATATCTTCTTCAATCTTGAAAATACTATTTGTTTCCAGTATTTTGTAAAAACGCTCCGAATTTCTATTTTCCAATTCTTCTATACGCTTTAAAAGATTTCCCGCATTAACTTCAATATTATCAATTAATTCGATAGCCGTACTCTTCTTAAATTGCTTGGGATAAAAAACATTTACATGAGATGCAAGTTCCTTTATTTCGCCGTCATAGGAATCCTGTTCTTCTTTGTTGGTATTTTTATTGAATTCTGATAAAATATTAACCAATTCACGATAATTACTACGTTTTTCAGCCTCAAATTTTTCCAGTTTTTTATCCAATACGATTTGAGCATGTTTATAATAAAAAGCTTTTAAGGTCAATAATTCATCCTGAATCTCCGGTGCGGCCTTTTCAGGTTGTTTATCTTCGCTTATCTGCTCAATCTCCTCGCCTGAGCTCGCCTGTATTGCACTTTTATCAAGGGAAATTTCGTCTTTTTCTTCGACCACTTCTTTTGGCAGGGAAACGCTCTGTCTAAACAGATTGATTACGTCGTCAACAGCTTTAACGCTTTCCTGATCTTCTATCATCAAACTATAGAGATTAACAAAATCTTCAACAAGATCGGGAAGCGTATCATAAACAATTAACGGCGAATAATCGTCTATATGGTCAATCATATCAAAAAGAAAAATAGCGAATTCGTTGGTTCCCTGATATTGCGCTAATTTTTCCAGTCCACTTATCACATCTTCGCTCAAAACCAAATAGCGGGATAATTCTTTCAATTTTTCAAAATTTTCAGGGGATATAACCTCTTTACTTTTATCTATAGTCTTATTAAAAAATTCGGTAAGATAAAAATTTGTAAATGATATTGGTTTATGCATATTTATCATAAATTTCTCCAAAATTACTGAGCTAATTTAAATTTTTCCACGGTCTGGTTTAGTGTTTTGGATAAAAATTCTAACTCAGTTACGGACTCAATAGATTGTTTTGATCGTTCAGCGGTTTTTTTAGCAATTTCGGCAATCTCTTCCAATGATTTAGCAATATTTTCACTAAATTGTGTTTGCTCATGCGTAGCCTTGGAGATATCAATAATGGAAGAACTCGAAATTTCCACACTACCGAGAATTTCTTTCAAAATCTCACCGGCGCTATCAACCAACTCGGTTCCTTCGGATACTTTTGAAGTACCGCTTTCCATAGCTTCCACGCTCTTAATAATTCCGTTTTGAATATCTTCAACTAATTCGGAAATTTCTTCCGCCGACTTACTGGAACGTTCCGCTAAATTACGGATTTCATCGGCAACAACAGTAAAACCTCGTCCCGCTTCGCCGGCGCGCGCCGCCTCGATAGAAGCGTTTAAGGCCAATAAATTTGTACGATTGGCAATTTCTACGATAAAATCCGTAATTTCACTAATCTGTTTTGAATTATCGCCAAGCTGTTTAACCTGTTTGGAGGCTTCTTGGACAGAATCACGAATAATCCTCATTCCTTGAACGGACTTTTTAACAATTTCTCCGCCTCGTTCGGCAATCTCTTTCGCTTTATTGGCCGCTTCCGCCGCACGCTGTGCGTTTTCATTTGTTTTATTTAACAGATTCACCATATCTTTTGAGGATTTGGTTATCCCTTCCGTTTGCGCCGCCTGATTCTCGGCTCCCTCAGCCATGGCATTGGTATTGTGCAAAATATTTTCAGTAGCCGTATTTACTTTTGTCGCCGCTTTTTTCACATCCCTAATCAACTCGCTTAGATCGCTGACCATCAAATTGAACGAATCGGCCAGGGCCCCGAGAGTGTCTGCCGTCACTTTTGCCTGTACGGTAAAATCGCCGTTTGCCGCAGCGCTGACATTTTTAAGCAGATCTTTTATTTGAGATTGTATTTTCTCGCGCTCAAATTCACTCTCTCTTTGGCTCGCAATTTTTTCCTGTAAAAATTTAAGCGGCTCTTCCAATTCCCAACAATAAGAATTTATTGCAACGGATCCGCTTTCGCCTTTTTTTAATTTATTCAAATAATCAATAGCCGAATCTACACCTCTCTGCAATTTCTTAAAATCAAAAAATAATAATAAGGCCGCAATCAGCGACAGAATGAAAGCAATGGCTACAGGTATGCTAAAAGCGGAAACCAAATGAGGTTGATAGGCGCTGATATCTTTTTCCAGCATTAAAAGGAATACATCATTAGTCGAATCGCTTTTAAAGGGTGCAAAACCCGCCACATATTTTTTATCTTCCTTTTCATAAATCCTGCCGGTTGTTTTGCCAGACTTTATCGCTAAGCTCATTTCTTTCACCAAATCATAGCTTTTCCCTATCCCTGACTGATCTTTATCGCTGATAATTATCTCGCTTAAATTTCCTTTCTTCCGTAAAACTTTCACAGAGTTTGCACGTAAATCCAAAGACTCCCGAATATGACGTAATTTTTCTAACACTTGCGCGGCATTGTTGCCATCTTTCTCCAAGATTTCAACTTCTTTGCCGTTGAAAGTTAAAGCGCTTATCTGAGCCGCGGCTTCAATATTGGAAATTTGTTCTTTTTGAAAATCATCCCCGGCTTGTCTATAGATCAAATAACCAATTGCCAAACCCGATAGCAGACTAATAAAGATCGTTGTAATTGCTGTTTTTTTAAAAAGTTTCATTCCCGTCTTATTCATTATAGCCTCTCTTAATATCTATAACTTCTTAACTCGCCCGCATTAAGAATTGCCGGTATATCAAGAAGATACAGGGTGCCCATATCCAACTGGTATATACCCTCCAAATATTGGACGAATTGCACAGATATTTCTCGTGTTGGAATTTGAATTTTATTTGAATCTAAACTAACCACATCAATGACTTTATCAACTATTATGCCGAAAGCAGTTCCTTCTTCCTCCAAAATAACCACATAATCTTTATCGCTGACAGGACGGATTTCCAAATTAAGAAAATGTCTGATATCGATAATAGTGAAAATCTGCCCCCGTAGATTGAAAACGCCCACAATCGCCTGATGAGCGTTAGGGACTTTTGAAATTTTCGGCATATTGAGAACTTCTTTTACTTTAATTACCTCCACGGCAAAATATTTACCGGAAAGCGACAGAACGGAGTATCTGTAATCCAAAGCTTTTGATTCCATATATATTATCTTATTTTAATAAAGCGTTAATTTTTTCTACCAATTCTTCATCTTTAAAAGGCTTAGGTAAGAATTCATCCGCGCCTTCGGCCTTGGCTTTTTCGATCATCTGCGGCGTATCTTTACCCGAAAGCATTATGATCGGAATACCTTTTGAGGCTTTTATTGTTTTTAAAATATCAATACCATTTATATCGGGAAGCATTAAATCAACGATAACAAGTTTAGGATCGACCTTGTCAACCATTTCCAAACCGGCTTTGCCGTTGGCGGCGCTCTCGATATGAAAATTGACATCTTCGAGAGCTATTTCAACCATTTTCCGAATTACGATACTATCATCGATAACCAGAATCGTTGTTTGTCCGCTTTTCGGTAGCGCTTTATCTTCTTCAGTCTGAGCCACTTCCTGCTTTGTCTCTTCCTGAGAAGAAAAATCAATCCCCAAATCTATTGTTTCATCTTCCTCTCCCACAGGTGTGGCTTCTTCTTCAATTGGCTGAATTGCATCTTGCGGTTGTTCCGCAACCTCCTCCGCGGCAGGCTTCTCTTCTTTCGAGCGTTCCTCCTCTCCGGCAATATTTATTTCCGGAGCAGCTTCTTCCTGCTCTTCAACAACCGCTTCACCGACATCGCCTAATAAATCCGCTTCACTTACATCTTCCTCTACGCTCCCCTCTTCGATATCGGCAATCAACTCGCTATCTTTATCCTCTTGCAAAACGGTTTCCATTGCCGCTTCGCTTTCAAGCGGCTCTTCGGTTTTAACCACTTCCTCAAGAGCGCCTTCCTCTTCAATAACGGGCTCGTCTACCACGATATCTTCTACCGTTTCGGAGACGATTAATTTCTCATTTTCCAGCAATGATAACGCATCGGCTATATTTTTTTCGGACTCTTCCAATATTTCCAAAATCTTCTTAGTTTCCATTTGCTCGCCAATAAGAAAGAGTACTTTCCAAGCCAGATAAGGAAGTTTTACTGAATGAATTATTTCATCAATATTATCTGCTCGTTTATAATTCTTTTCCACAATTCAACCCTTTCAAATATTAATAAAAGTTTAATTTCTTCTTAAAAGCTCTTCAGCAAGTTTTAAATAACTAATCGAACCCGCCGAGCCGACATCAAGTAAGGCCACCGGTTTTCCAACGGAAGGCGCTTCCGCAATTTTTGAATTACGAGGTATAACCGTATCAAAAACCAGACCTTTCAAACTCGATCTCAAATCGTTGTATATCTTTTGATTATTTTTAATTCGTTTTTCATACATGGTAATTAAAACGCCTTCTAATTTTAAAGTAGGATTACTTTCTCTGGCAACTTTCCGAATCGATTTCAAAAATTTTCCCAAAGCCTTAATCGCATAAAATTCGGTTTGCACCGGAATCAAAATAGAATCCGAAGCGATTATTGCATTTTTTGTAATTGAACCTAAACTAGGCGGACAATCCAATATAATAAAATCGTAGATTTCTTTCAAAGGTTTAACAATACTTTTTAATAATTCGGGTTGCAAAGCATAGGCAAAAAGGTCCATTTCATCCTCGTCGTCGCGTACGCCGGAAGGAACTATTTCAAAATTTTCAAGACCGATATCCGTAATAGCCATAACCAGCGGGGTTTTATCTTTGATAATCTGGAATAAACCGTACTGAACTTTAAATTCGTCAAGATGAAAACTCGCGGCAATGCTCCCCTGAGGGTCAAGATCGACAATCAACACTTTTTTTTGAAAAATAGCGAGACTAGCCCCTAAATTAATCGCCGTTGTCGTCTTGCCTACGCCCCCCTTTTGACTTGATATTGCAATAATTTTGCCCATCTACCGATTCTTTTCTCTTTCCTTAATCATTGGAATATCTATTTCATGTTCTTTTGCAAATTGAAGCGCCTCCTCATAACCCGCATCCGCATGACGAAAAATTCCCAAAGCGGGATCATTCGTCAGAACCCTTTCCAAGCGGATATCCATTTCTCGGCTACCATCCGCAACAATTACTTGTCCCGCATGTTGCGAATAACCGATACCCACGCCGCCACCATGGTGAATGGAAACCCACGAAGCTCCCGAAGCAACGTTGGACATGGCATTTAATAAAGGCCAGTCGCTTATGGCATCGCTGCCGTC
>CAYRJN010000034.1:0-17331 GCA_964424545.1 uncultured Calditrichaceae bacterium | reverse complement strand
CTTTCATCCCCTCAGTTTCTCTGTTAGGCGAAGCAACCGAGCCTGTATCGAGGTGATCCCTTCCGATAACAATCGGCGCGGTAATGTCGCCGTCGCGCACGAGCTTATTTAAAGCCAAAGCAAATTTGGCTCTTTCTCCGTAACCCAGCCAGCAGATTCGTGACGGCAACCCCTGAAATTTGACTTTTTCGCGAGCCATTTTTATCCAGCGTTTTAACGGTTCGTTTTCCGGAAATAGCTGCAAAATTAATTCATCCGTGCGATAAATATCATCAGGCTCTCCGGACAAAGCCGCCCACCTAAACGGCCCTTTACCTTCGCAAAATAGGGGACGTATATAAGCCGGAACAAACCCCGGATAGTCAAAAGCGTTTTTAACGCCGCCTTTTTCGGCCTGCGCTCTTAAATTATTTCCATAATCAAAAGCGATGGCGCCCTTTTCCTGCATATCCAAAATTGCCTGACAATGTTCGGCCATTGCCCTGTATGATTCCTTAATGTATTGTTGCGGGTCTTTTTTGCGCAAATTAAGCGCCTCGTCAAGCGTAAAATGATTCGGTATATAACCGTTTAGTTCATCATGAGCCGACGTTTGATCCGTAACGACATCGGGAATAATTTTTCGTTTTATTAATTCGGGTAATATATCCGCCGCGTTACCTACCAAACCTACCGATAAAGGCTTTTCATCAGACAGTGCGGCTTTGCATTTATTTACGGCATCATCCATATTCTGGGCCATAACATCAAGATAGCGATGTTTTACGCGCCGCTCCACCCGCGCCTTGTCCACTTCTACACACAAAGCGACTCCGTTATTCATCGTTACTGCCAGCGGCTGTGCGCCGCCCATACCGCCAAGGCCGGCCGTTAAAACAAGCTTCCCCGTTAAATCTTTTGTCGGAAATTGCCTGGCAAGGGCGGCAAATGTTTCATAGGTTCCCTGTAATATACCCTGCGTTCCGATATAAATCCAGCTGCCCGCCGTCATTTGGCCGTACATAATCAAGCCTTTTTTCTCTAATTCCCGAAAATGCTCCCAAGTAGCCCAATTCGGAACAAGATTGGAATTGGCTATCAATACCCGCGGCGCATAGGAATGCGTTTTTATTACGCCAACCGGCTTACCGGATTGAACCAACAATGTTTCGTCATTCTCCAATCGTTTTAATGATTCAATAATGGCGCGATAGGCTTCCCAATTACGAGCGGCTTTACCGCTGCCGCCATAAACGATTAACTCATCCGGATTTTCTGCGACTTCAGGATCAAGATTATTCATTAGCATGCGCATGGCGGCTTCCTGATGCCAGCCTTTGCAGCTCAGTTTGTTCCCCCTTGGCGCACTAATTGCTTCCATAAGACTCGCCTGTTGCTATATTTTCTTTTATTTTATCAAGATAGTATTTATGCTCGCTTAAATAATTATAAGAAAAAATGGCTGTACCCATAAGTGGACTGTTCAGCGTCATATTATATTTTTGAATAAACGATCGCCAATTTTGATTATATGTTGCAATCCCTACAACAATCCGGTCATTTTCATTCAACGCGGTCGCTTTTTTTATATTAGCCCCGAATACTATATTATCGGCATTATAATTCATAATTATAACATAATCACAAATTTTTTTTTCGAGCCAGCTTTTCCAGCTTTGCAAATAACTATATTCGGCGATATCCGCATCAGGTTTTACGGCTATTGTCAAATCTATATTTTTATCGGCTCTGTATGTTCTTTTTCTTATAAATTTTAGGAAATCGGTTAATTCGTTTTTTAAAAATTCGATATATTGCCGATAAACATATTCTATGTTTGCTTTTATTTCCGATGCGTTGCTAAATAAAATATCAGGATCATAATAGTATTTTAACATAAAACGCGATCGGCCTGTTGGAGATGACGAATATTTTAGGCTCGGATAACGAAAATAATCCAGATGAATGCCGTCAACATCATAGTTATCAATTAACTCATCAATCATCCCGCTTAATTTATTAATATTTATCTCATCATAGGGATGGATATAATAACCTTCAATTCCCTCGGATTTTAACTCTTGATATTTCGGCAACCTGTTTTGCGTTCGCAATAATGATTTATAGGACTCTTTTGCTATTTTCGGCTTATCATTACCTGCCCACACATACAACACATTGAGCCATGCATGAACTTTTATATTATTTTTGTGCGCTATTTTAACGAGATTAGCAAAATACTCTTTACTGCGATAATAATCTTCGCTTAGCGCCCACACTTGCACAAATAAATCAGTAATACCTAAGGAACGCGACGTAGAAATAATTTCTTTGGTATTGTCGTTTTTTAACGCATATCGTACAACCCAAAGCCCGTGTTTTTCAGCGGCTGGCAGCGTATTTAAAAATATGATAAATAAATATATGGCCGTCAGAACAAAAATACGATTCATTTGCGCTTTAATATTCTATTTTTAATAAAGTTAAATATATAATAATCGCCAATCTAATGCAAGGTTTTATTCCACTTTAGCATTTAAAAATAAAAAAGCCACTCTTTTATTAAAAAGAATGGCTTAACTTATTAAAAAATTCGAGATTTTTGCGAATCTACGCTTCTTTCGGCTTTTCTTCATTATCCGATTTTGTTTGCGATTGTTCCTCTTTTTCAGTCTGCGGTTTGGCCGATTCATTCTCTTCGGGTTTTACTTCGACTTCGGCGTTATTTTCAACCTTTTCTTCGACAACCGTTTCTTCTTTTTTCTTAGCCTTTTTTTCTGCCTTAACCTCTTCTTTGGGTTCTTCCGTCTTCTTTGTCTGTTTTTCTTTTTTCTCTTTGGTCTTCTTTTCTTCGGACAACGTTTCGAAACCTACCAATTGAATGATTGACATTTCGGCATTATCGCCTTTTCTATTGCCGAGTTTTATAATTCGGGTGTATCCGCCGTTACGCTCTTCAAATGCGGGAGCAATTTCTTCAAACAATGTTTTAACCGCTTCTTTGTTCTGCAAAAACCTAAAAGCCAGTCTTCTATGATGGACAGAACCTCGTTTACCGTACGTAATCATGCGCTCAACATATTTTCGTAACTCTTTTGCTTTTGCCAGGGTCGTATTAATCTCTTTATGTTCAATAACCTGGGCAGCCATATTACGCATAAGAGCTTTTTTATGACTTGCTGTTCTTCCTAAGTGGTTACCCTTTTTTAGATGTCGCATTCTGTATTCTTCCCTTAAATATTATTTTTATCATCCGTTTTAAGATATTGATCTAAATTCATTCCAAAACTCAAACCACGATCTTCGAGAATTTTACCAAGTTCCATTAATGATTTTCTTCCGAAATTTTTAAACTTTAGCATTTCTTGTTCTTCTCTGCTGACCAGTTCGCCGATAGTTTTAATATTAGCCGCCCTTAAACAATTATGAGAACGCACCGATAGTTCCAGTTCATCCACACTCATTTTGAGTAATTTTTTAATTCTAAGCGTCTCTTCGTCAATTTCAGCTTCTTCTTCTTCTTCGGTATCGATATCAAAATTGATGAATAACTGAATATGATCGCGTAAAATTTTACCGCTGAAAGTCAAAGCGTCATCAGGCGTAATCGTACTGTCCGTCTGAATTTCAAGGATTAATCGTTCGAAGTCCGTCCTTTGGCCTACGCGTGTGTTTTCCACGGAATATTTTACGTTTAAAATCGGCGAAAAAATCGAATCAATGGGAACTACCCCGATCGGCTGATCTTTTTCTTTATTCTCTTCAGCAGTAACATAACCGCGCCCCTTGTTGATCCATAATTCAACTTCCAAATGCGCGCCTTTATTTAGTGTGGCTATGTGTAAATCAGGATTCATAATCTCAAAATCATTGGAACAATCTTGAACCGTTTGCCCTGTCCACTTCGTTTCGCCGTCGAGAACGAATTTAACGGTATCTGGCCTTTTATTTAATAATTTTATGCGTAATTGCTTTAAATTTAGAATAATTTCAGGAACATCTTCGTAAACGCCTTCAATAGTCGTAAATTCATGTTGAATATTATTCAATCTTACAGCCGTTACGGCAGCTCCCTGGAGGGAGGAGAGTAATACTCGTCTAAACATGTTGCCTAAAGTTACTCCAAAGCCTTTCTCCAACGGCTGAACATAGAAACGTCCGAATGTACTTGAATAAGTAGCTTCTTCAACTTCTATACGCTCAGGCATTTGTAAATTTGTCCAGCTCATAATCACCTTCTATTTTAATTAAAATTGATTTACTTTGAATATAACTCTACAATCATATTTTCCTGCACGTTAACAGGAATATCTTCGCGTTGCGGGCGATCAAGAAACGTCCCTTTTAACTGTGATTTGTCCAATTCAAGCCAAGGATACATATTTTCCGCGCGCACGGATTTCAAGGCGTCATGAAACATGGACATTCTGCGGCTTTTTTCTTTAACCTGAATAAGATCGCCCGGTCTTAATATATAAGAAGGAATATTAACCAGCCTGCCGTTTACCGTTATATGACGGTGAAGAACCATCTGTCTCGCCTGATCTCTCGATACGGCTAATCCAAGACGGAAAACGGTATTATCAAGACGGCTTTCAAGAAGCTGCAATAGATTTTCCCCGGTTACCCCTTTCATACGCTCGGCTTTCTTGAAGTAAAGTCTAAACTGTTTTTCAAGTAAACCGTACATATACTTCAGTTTTTGCTTCTCTTTTAACTGAATCGCATAATCGCTAAGTTTTTTCCGTGATAAACCATGTTGTCCCGGTGAATACGGTTTTTTGCTCAGAATTTTATCATATTTTGTATTACCAAAAATATTCTCGCCGAATTTACGCGCTATTTTTGCTTTTGGTCCAGTATATCTCGCCATTTATTTAACTCCACGTTATCTTTTATACACGTCTTCTCTTAGGTGGTCTGCATCCATTATGAGGAATAGGCGTAACATCTTTTATCGATAGGATGTTTAATCCGTTAGCTTGCAAAGATTTAATTGCCGCTTCTCTGCCCGATCCCGGCCCTTTTACCTCAACATCAACGCTCTGTAATCCTAAGTCCATTGCGATTTGCGCCGCATTTTCGGCCGCAAGCTGAGCGGCAAAAGGAGTATTTTTTCTTGATCCTTTAAATCCGACTTTGCCCGCCGTAGCCCATGAAATCACATTGCCATAACTATCGGTTATGGATACGATTGTATTATTAAAAGTAGCCTTAATATGCGCTTTTCCGTGCGGCTCTACACGCTCTTTTTTCTTAGCTTTTACGCGTTTTTTCTTAGGTGATGCCAATATCCAAATCTCCTAAATTATTATTTTTTCTTTTTACCTACGATTTTCTTACGGCCTTTTCGTGTACGAGCGTTTGTCTTGGTCCTTTGACCGTGAACAGGTAGCCCGCGGTGATGACGGTAGCCTCTGACGGAATTAATATCCATTAACCGCTTTATATTCATATTAATTTCGGCTTTCAGAGCGCCCTCAACCCGATAATTATTCTGAATAATCGTTCTAATTTTTCTTATTTCATCTTCAGTAAGCTGATTTACCCGGGTATTAACATCTATATTCGCTTCTTCACAAATTTTTTCGGATGAACTCCTGCCGATACCGAATATATATGTCAATCCGATAACAACTCTTTTATTTCTCGGTAAATCTACACCTGCAATACGAGCCAAAATCGCCTCCTAAATTTTCTTTATCATCCCTGACGCTGTTTATGCTTTGGATTTTTACTGCATATAACTCTAACTACACCTTTTCTACGGATAATTTTACATCCGTCGCACATTTTTTTAACCGATGCCTGAACTTTCATCTCTTTATCCTCTCTTACTTGTATCTGTAAGTAATTCGTCCTCGCGTTAAATCATATGGCGATAACTCTAAACTCACTTTATCGCCGGGCAATATCTTGATAAAATGCATACGCATTTTACCGGAGATATACGCCAATACTTCATGCCCGTTTTCTAATGTTACGATAAACGAAGCGTTCGGTAACGTCTCTTTAATCACGCCGTCAACTTTTATGGCTTCCTGATTTTTAGCCATGCTGCCCTTTCGCCTATTTTAATTTTGATAAAATTCTCGGACCCGATCTTAATATGGCGATTGAATGTTCATAATGCGCCGACGGTTTGCGGTCTCTTGTATATATTGTCCAACCGTCTTCCGCCGTTAACACTTGATAGACGCCCATGTTAATCATTGGTTCTATCGCTATCACCATACCGACTTTTAAACGCATCCCCTTACCCTTTGTTCCGTAATTGGGAACCTGCGGTTCTTCATGCGGTTTAATACCGACGCCGTGTCCGACCAAGTCTCTCACTACCGAAAAACCGTGCTTTTCCACATGAGATTGTATTGCCCATCCGATATCGCCTATTCGATTCCCCGCAGTGCATTGTTCAATTCCGAGATACAGACTTTCTTCCGTTATCTTGCAAAGCATTTTTTTATCTTCGGATACATTACCGATTAAAAATGTTTTGGCCGCATCACCGAAATATCCGTCAAGATTTACACCGATGTCAATTCCTACAATATCGCCGTCTTGTAATTTTCGTTTACCCGGTATTCCGTGAACAACTTCTTCATTGATGGAAATACAAGTAGCGGCCGGAAATCCGTACAATCCTTTAAAGGCGGGTTTAGCCTTTTTACTAATAATATAATTTTCTATCTCTTTGTCGATCGTTTGTGTATCGATCCCCGGTTCAAGAATTTTTTCAATGAACTGTAAAGCTTCAGCAATAATTATATTGCTTCTTTCTATCTTCTCTATCTCTTTTAGAGACTTAATATAAATCATGACGGAAGACTATTTTCTTCCTTTTATTTTTCCGGATTTCATAAAACCGTCATAATGACGCATAAATAATTGCGACTCAACCTGTTGTAAGAAATCCAGTGCTACGCCGACAATAATCAACAGTCCCGTGCCGCCGTAAAATGAAGCCAAGCTGTACGGTATTTTAAACCATTTTGATAGAAATGCCGGCACAATGGCGATTAGAGCTAAAAATATAGACGCCGGAAGAGTTATTTTAGTTAGAATATTATCAAGATATTCCGATGTCTTTTTCCCTGGACGAACTCCGGGAATAAAACCGCCTTGTTTTTTAAGATTATCGGCTACATCGACAGGATTCAAAGCGATAGCCGTGTAAAAATAGGTGAAAAATACAATCATAATACCGTAAAAGAACCAATAAAACCATGAATCCATCGAGAACAGATTCTTTATCGTAGCAATAAATTCACTGTCGGGAGGAAAAAATGTTAAAACCGTCGTGGGAACAAACATAATTGCCTGTGCAAAGATGATAGGCATAACACCCGCCGTATTCACTTTCATGGGGAAGTAGGTATTCATTCCTCCGTAAACTTTTCTCCCAACAACGCGTTTGGCATACTGAACGGGAATTTTACGCGTACCCTCGGTTAGCAATACCACAACATAGATTATTGCAAAAGCAAGAGCAAGCAACATGGCTTCGGAAAGCAAGCCGCGCTGACCACTGGTAAATTGTACATATTCCTGACTCAATGCGGCCGGAAAACGCGCTAAAATACCGATAAATATGATTAATGAAATACCATTTCCGATACCGCGATCGTCAATCTGTTCTCCAAGCCACATAATCAGCATCGTACCGGTGGTCATGGTGATCATGGTAATAATCTGGAAACTAAAACCAGGGTTAGGCACCGCCATTCTGCCGTCTGCAATTTGAATGCTTTGTAGAAATATGGCAACGCCGTAAGATTGCATGGCGGAAATGATCAGCGTTCCGTATCGGGTATACTGCATAATTTTCTTCCGGCCTTCTTCACCCTCTTTTTGCAATTTCTGAAAAAACGGCATCACGGCGCCAAGCAATTGGATGATAATGGAAGCGCTGATATACGGCATAATTCCCAAACCGAATACTGCTGCTTTACTAAAAGCGCCGCCTGCAAACAAATCATACAATCCGAACAGCGTTCCCTGCATGTTCTTAAAGAAGTCGGCAAGAACAGCCGTATCAATTCCCGGTGTAACAATGTGGGTACCGATTCTCTCGATACCAAGAATCATTAAGGTAAACAGAATTCTTTTTCTTAAATCTTCAATTTTGAAGATATTGCGTACAGTCTCAGTAATCATACGAGAGTAACTGTGCCTCCTAATTTTTCAATTTTTTCTTTGGCAGATTTGCTGATTGCATCAACTTTAACATTTATCTTAGCGGTTAATTCGCCTGCGCCGAGAATTTTTACCGGCACATTTTTTTTCCGCACCAAACCTTTTTCCAGCAAGACAGATTTATCAATTACTTCAACATCGCCGAGTTCCTGTAAATCTCCTATATTTACCACCTGCGAAACCACTTTACGAATATTGGTAAAACCGAACTTTGGCAGTCTTCTTTGCAAGGGCATCTGGCCGCCTTCAAACCAAGCGCGTTTTTTTCTTCCACCCCTGGAGCCGTAACCTTTATGACCACGACCTGCCGTAACACCAAGGCCGGAACCTTCTCCCCGTCCTCTGCGTTTCTTATTTTTAGTTGATCCCTTAGCGGGTTTTAATGTGCTTAAATCCATATGCTAAACACCCTTTATGATTTTCTAAGTCTTAAACGTCTTCTACTTCAACCAGATGTCTTACTTTTTTAACCATTCCCAAAATTTGGGGCGTGGAGGTATGCACTACCGTCTGATGCATTTTTTTTATTCCCAACGCTTCAATGGTTAATTTTTGCTTTTTAGAGTATCCGATTTTGCTTTTGATTTGTTTTATTTTAATCTGTTTTTCTTTCTTCTTAGCCATCGGTATTTCCTATTATCTAATGTTTTATCCGCGAAATAATTTACTTAACGAAATTCCACGCCTTCTGGCGACTTGTTCGGCGCTTAATAAATTCTTTAATGCATAAAAAGCGGCTTTGCTTAAGTTATGCGGATTCGACGAGCCGATAGACTTTGTCAGGATATCGGTTATTCCTGCCGCTTCGCATACGGCCCTTACAGGACCTCCTGCAATTACTCCCGTTCCTGGAGATGCCGGCTGCATTACCACATAACCGGCTCCATATTTACTCTTAGCAGGATGCGGAATGGTACCGTTTATTAAATTTACTTTTATTAAATTTTTCTTTGCTTGTTCTGTGCCTTTAGCGATTGCATTAATCACTTCATTTGCTTTTCCAAGACCAATTCCGAGAATTCCGTTTCCGTCGCCAACGACTACAATAGCGTTAAAAGAGAAGCGTCTCCCGCCTTTTAATACTTTTGCTACTCTGTTTATATGTATTACTTTCTCTTTTAATTCTATTTCACCGGGATTAATTCGTTCGATCACATTTAACTCCTACTTATTATTAAAAGTCTAATCCGCCTTCACGGGCGCCATCGGCAAAAGCTTTTACCCGCCCGTGGAAAATATACCCGTTACGATCGAAAATTATTCGGGTTATATTTTTCTTTTTTGCTTCTTCTGCAAATAATTTGCCTAATTTATACGATTGCTCAACCTTGGTTTTTGCATCTTTTAATGAATCGCCAACAACTTTACTTTTGTTGTTGATACCAAGCAATACATGCCCTTTTGTGTCGTCCACCAATTGAGCGTGGATATATTGAAGGCTGCGATAAACAACAAGCCTTGGTCTCTCAGCAACCCCCACCATTTTCTTTTTTCTTCTTGCCATTTTTTTAAAACCCTTTATTATTTACCAGCGGTCTTACCGGCTTTACGACGAATATATTCGCCGGCATACTTTACCCCTTTGCCTTTATACGGCTCGGGTTTTCTGTAACTACGTATTTTTGCGGCGACCAACCCTACCAGTTCTTTATCAATCCCGCTTACCAAAATTTCCGTTGGAGTAGCCGTACTTAAAGTAATACTTTCGGGAACCGATACAATAATCGGATGGGAATAGCCCAAATTCAACAAAAGTTTTTTGCCTTTCATTTCAGCTTTATAGCCAACGCCGACAATTTCAAGTTTTTTGGTAAAACCGTTTGCTACGCCTTCAACCATATTAGCAACCAAAGATCGTACCAAACCGTGCAGAGAGCGGTTGTATTTATCTTCGCTATGGCGGATGGCATGCAGTTCGCTTCCCTCTATCTTTAATTCGATTTCCGAAGGTAATCTTTTCTGCAGCTCCCCTTTGGGACCTTTAACCGTTATAAAATTGCCTTCACCGATAGTTATGGTAACATTTTCAGGAATTACAACAGGCAACTTTCCAATTCGTGACACGTTATTCTCTCCTATTATTGAGAACTACCAAATATAGCATAATACTTCGCCGCCTACATTCTGTCGCTTTGCTTCGTTGGCGGTTATTACACCCTTTGGAGTAGTTAAAATTGCAATACCTAAGTTATTCATCACGCGCGGCAGATTGTCTACATTTACGTATTGACGTCTACCCGGCTTACTAACTCTGATTAATTTATTTATAACCGGATTATTCTCTTCATCGTATTTCAACCAAATACGTATGATTCCCTGAACGCCGTCGTCAATTACTATGTATCTTGAAATAAAACCCTGATCTAATAAGATTTTACTCATTTTACGTTTAACATTTGACGCAGGTATATCAACATATTTATGCTCTGCATGCAACGCGTTCCTAATGCGCGTTAAATAATCCGCAATTGGATCTGTCATTGACATCTGAACTTTCTCCTATTTTCTTACCAGCTTGCTTTTACAATACCGGGTATTTCACCTTTTAACGCTAACTCTCTAAAACAAAGGCGACATAATCCAAATTTTCTGTAATAACCGCGGGGTCTGCCGCAACGGCTGCAACGGTTATATTCACGGACTTTAAACTTTTGTTTTCTTTTCGACTTAACGATCAAGCTCTTCTTCGCCAAGTTACATCCTTTCTTTAATTATCACGTTTTTTAAATGGAAAGCCAAAAGCTTTTAACAATTCGTAACCCTCTTCATCGGTCTTTGCCGTTGTAACAAATGTAATATCGAGGCCACGAATACGATCTATTTTATCTACATTTATTTCAGGAAAAATAATCTGTTCCTTAACGCCAAACGAATAATTTCCTCTTCCGTCAAAAGATTTATCAGAATATCCTCTAAAATCTCTTACGCGCGGAATGGCCACGCTTATCAGGCGATCCAAAAATTCATACATTCTCTGTCTGCGCAATGTTGTTTTGCAACCGATTTTCATCCCTTTACGCAGTTTAAAATTTGAAATCGCTTTTTTTGCGCGGGTTATTACCGGCTTTTGTCCGCCGATAACAGTCAAATCGTTAACGGCGCCTTCCAGATTTTTTGAATCCTGAATTGCGTCGCCAACGCCCATATTTAAACTGATGGCAACCAGTTTTGGTACTTCGTTAATATTTTTATACCCGAACTTTTTCATCAGATGAGGCACTACATCTTTTTTATATGTTTCTAATAATCTTGGTACATATTCAGTCATTACGATCCTCTACCATCTGCTATACATTTACTGAAATTATTTCACCGCAATCCGCATGTTTACAAATACGGACTTTCGAACCGTCATCAAGAAACTTATGACCGATTCGAGTCGGTCTATTGCAATTTGGACACACAACCATAACCTTAGATACGGTGATCGGAGCTTCTTTTTCAACAATACCGCCCTGCTGATTTTGCTGCGAAGGTCTTGTGTGGCGCTTAATGATATTTACGCCCTCAACAATTATCCTTCTTTCAGCGGGAAATACTTTTAATACTTTACTCTCTTTGCCTTTGTATTTTCCAGACAATACTTTGACAGTATCATTTTTAACTATATGCATTTTCCAAACCTTACTTTATATTATAACACTTCCGGCGCTAATGAGATTATTTTCATAAATTGTTTATCTCTTAATTCCCTGGCAACGGGTCCAAAAATACGCGTTCCCTTTGGTTCATTTTGATTATCGATAAGAACCGCCGCATTTTCATCAAATCGTATATAAGAACCGTCCGGTCTGCGAATTTCTTTTTTTGTTCGCACAATAACCGCCTTTGACACATCGCCTTTTTTGACCGTTCCGCCGGGAATAGCGCTTTTAACCGTTACGACAATTATATCGCCTATGGTGCCGTATTTCTTCCCTGAACCACCGAGGATTCGTATACATGACACTTTTTGCGCGCCTGAATTATCAGCCACAGCTAATCTTGTATATTCCTGGATCATTTTATTCGCCCTTTGATTACCAAATGATTACTTAACTTTTTCTATAATTTCAACAAGACGCCATCTTTTAGATCTGCTTAACGGTTTCGTTTCCATGATCTTTACTTTGTCGCCTTCACTGCATGTATTGGATTCATCATGCGCTTTCAGCTTTAAGGTACTCTTTACGAATTTCCCATAAACCGGATGCTGATACCGGCGCTCAACGGCCACGGTAATCGTTTTATCCATTTTATTGCTCACTACAATACCAACACGTGTTTTTCTTAAACCGCGATTACTCATCTTTTTCTCGCTATTCATTTGTACTGTTTATCCCTAATTCATATTGACGTATAAACGTCTTCAATCTTGCAATTTCTCTTCTAACTTCTCTGATCCGTAATGGATTTGTCAATTGATGCGTAGCCTTTTGAATTTGCAGATTTTCTCTTTCCGCATACATCTCTTCCAGCTTTGCTTCCAGTTCATCAAGAGACAAACCTTTGAAATCTTCTCTATTTTTCATCTCTTAACCTTTTACCCTTCGTTATGTACGAATTTTGTCTTAATCGGTAATTTGTGCGAAGCTAATCTCATTGCTTCTTTAGCCAATTCAAATGGCACGCCGTCCAACTCAAACAAAATCCTTCCCGGCTTTACCACGGCTACCCAATATTCGGGAGAACCTTTACCTTTACCCATTCGGGTTTCAGCCGGTTTTTTGGTAACCGGCTTGTCGGGAAATATTCTAATCCAAACCTTACCGCCTCTTTTAATATGACGCGTAATGGCTACACGAGTTGCTTCAATCTGTCTGCTTGTAATCCAGCCGGGCTCAAGGGCTTTTAGGCCAAATGTTCCGAATGCGATATAGTTCCCTTTATAAGCCAAACCCTTATTGGTTCCACGCTGTTTTTTTCTATATTTTATTCTTTTGGGCATTAACATGGATACTGACTCCTACAATTCTTATTTTTTACCTATTACTTCGCCGTTAAATATCCAGACCTTCACCCCGATCGAACCATAGGTAGTCTGCGCAGTCTGTGTTGCGTAATCAATATCTGCTCTGAGCGTATGCAATGGGATTCTGCCGTCCTTATACTGTTCCGTTCTGGCCATTTCAGCGCCGCCGAGACGACCGGAACACATGATTTTTATACCGCCGGCGCCAAGACGCATGGTGGAAGTTATGGCCTTTTTCATTGCGCGCCTGAAACTTACTTTACCTTCCAACTGTCGCGATATGTTTTCGGCAACAAGATAGGCATCCAATTCGGGTTTCTTGATTTCGGAAATATTGATCTGGACTTCCTTTTTTGTCAAAGCGCGCAGTTCTTCGCGTAGTTTATCCACTTCCTGACCCTTTTTACCGATAACAATGCCAGGTCTGGCCGTATGGATGGTCAAAATTACTCTTTTGGCAGTACGCTCGATTTCAATCTTCGAAACGGCAGCATTATTCAAGCGTTTCCTGATATATTTACGTATTTTCAAATCTTCTTCGAGTTTTCCGGAAAATTTCTTTTCATCAAACCAACTGCTGTCCCATGATTTGATTATACCTAATCTAAAGCCAACCGGATGTGTTTTTTGTCCCAAACTATACTCCTTTTAACGAATCTCTTAAACTAAATGCTCAACGATTACAGTTATATGTGATGTACGCTTTCTAATTTTACCGGCGCGCCCCATTGACATAGGACGAAATCTTTTTAACGTCGGCCCCGCGTCAACGTATGCGGTTTTAATTACAACATCTTCCATATCTATACGCTCGGTCTCTTCCTTACTGCTCAAGTTGGCAAATGCCGTGTATATCGTTTTTGCAATCGGATCAGAAGCTCTCTTACCGGTAAAGTGAAGTTTGGTTAACGCTTCGTCAACTCTCATACCGCGAACGATATCCAACACACGCCTTACTTTTCTTGGAGACATTCTCAAATATTTTGTTTTTGCAATTGCTTCCATTGCTATCCTCAATGATTTATCTTAAACGAGACATTCGTTCTGCTAATTTACCGCCATGTCCTCTAAACGTTCTTGTGGGGGCAAATTCGCCAAGTTTATGCCCTACCATATTTTCAGTTATATATACCGGAATAAATTTCCTGCCGTTATGAACGGCTATGGTATGTCCGACATATTCCGGCGGTATTGTAGACCGGCGAGCCCATGTTTTAACGACAACCTTCTTGTTCTCCGCATTCAGCTTTTCAATCTTTTTATCAAGATTTTTATCAATATACGGGCCTTTTTTGATTGAACGTGCCATCTAAATATTTTCTCCTATTTACGACGCTTTACAATTAATGAATCTGATTTTTTACCTTTTTTACGGGTTTTTAAACCTTTACTCTGTTGTCCCCACGGTGAACAAGGATGACGACCGCCCGAAGTTTTTCCTTCGCCGCCGCCCATAGGATGGTCAACAGGGTTCATCGCGACGCCGCGAACATGTGGACGACGTCCCAACCATCTGGACCGACCTGCTTTACCGATGGTAATGTTCATATGATCAATATTAGAAACCTGTCCGATAGTGGCGTAACAACCGATAGGTATTTTTCTCATTTCCCCCGACGGCAACTTTACCAACGCCCACTTATCTTCTTTGGCAACCAATTGGGCAGCCGTACCGGCGCTGCGAACTAATTGAGCGCCTTTCTTTAGTTTTGTTTCAATATTATGAATCGTTACGCCAACCGGTATTTTTTCAAGGGGCAAGGCGTTTCCTACCTTTACTTCTGATTTTTCACCCGACATAATTTTATCGCCCACCTTCAAGCCGTCTGGCGATAAGATATAACGTTTTTCGCCATCGGCATAATGCAACAAGGCGATTCTTCCGGTACGGTTCGGATCGTATTCGATTGACGCAACCACGGCCGGAACATCATGTTTATTTCTTTTAAAATCAATGATTCTATATCTTCTCTTATGCCCGCCGCCTCTATGACGCGATGTAACGCGTCCATCGCTGTTGCGACCGCCCGATTTTTTCATCGGGGCCAATAACGACTTTTCGGGATCGTTCCCTTTGGTGACAGAATTAAAATCGCTTACTGTTTTATATCTCTGTCCCGGCGTAATCGGTTTAAATGTTTTGATTCCCATCTAACTTCTCCGAATCCTATCTATTAAGCATTACCGAATAATTCTAATTTATGCCCTTCTTCGAGGGTAACAATTGCTTTTTTCCACGATGCCCGTCTTCCAATAAAACGACCCTCTTTGGTCATCTGCTGGCGCATTTTACCTCGAACATTCATGGTTCTGACAGACTTTACTTTTACGTCAAACTTTTGTTCAACCGCCTTTTTAATCTCAATTTTATTGGCGTTAACCGCTACCTTAAAAGCGTATTTATTCAACGAATCCTGCAAGTTGGCAATTTTTTCCGTATACAACGGACTTATAATAACTAATTTGGTTTTTATCATCCCAACACCTCATTAACCTTAGCTAAAGCGCCCACCTGAAAAAGAACCGTATCAGCTCTTAATACATCATAAGAAGAAAATGTATTCGATTCGCGTACTTCTACCTTATACAAATTTCTAACCGATTTAACAATATTTTCAGATACGCCGCTGGTACACAATAAAATTTTTTGATCGTTTAAATTTAAAGTCGATAAAAGTTCGAGCATCTGCTTAGTGGACGGCTTATCCCAATCAAAATCTTCAAGTATAATGATTTTATTTTGAAGAGCTTTATCGGACAATACCGAACGTTTAGCAAGCGCTTTCACTTTTTTATTGATTTTCATATCATACGTCCTGGGACTCGGGCCAAATACGCGTCCGCCGCCTACATGATGCGGGGCTCTCGTACTGCCTTGACGCGCACGTCCGGTGCCTTTTTGCCTGAACGGTTTTTTACCGCCGCCGGAAACGTAAGAGCGACCTTTCGTTTGATGCGTACCCTGTCTTTTATTGGCTCTGATAACCTTAACATCCAACCAGACAGCATGCTCATTAGGCTCAATCTTAAAAACCTTATCGCTCAATTCCGCCTTTTTTGCGGTATCTTTTCCATCTTGTGCTATTATGTTCAATTTCATCAACTTTACCCTAATTATTTCTTATCTCGATTAAAGAGTTTTTTGTTCCGGGAAGCGGGCCTTTTATAAAAATCAGATTATTTTCAGCGTCAACCCTGACGACGACTCTATTTTTTAAGGTTATGCGGTCCGTTCCCATTCTTCCGGCCATTTTATAGCCCTTAAATACTCTCGAAGGATAAGAACTTTGTCCCAGCGAACCTGGAGCGCGCAGCCTGTCCGACTGACCATGGGTTTGCGGGCCGCCGCCGAAGCCGTGTCTTTTAACCGTCCCTTGAAAGCCTTTTCCTTTTGAAATGCCGGAAATTTTAACCTCTTGTCCGGGCTTGAATATATCCGCTTTGATCTCAGACCCAACTTCAGGTTTTTCAACATCGCTGAAATCAAATTCTTTTAAATATTTACGCACGGTAACGCCGGCTTTACTAAAATGCCCTTTAACAGGCATTGTGGCATTCTTCTCTTTTTCCTCGCCAAAGCCCAATTGGACGGCGTCATACCCCTCTTTTTCCTGCGTTTTCACCTGAACCACATAGCACGGTCCGGCTTCAACAACTGTAACCGGGATACTCAATCCGTTATCGTCAAATATCTGCGTCATTCCTATTTTTCGACCTATTAAACCAGCCATTATAATTTATCTCCGATATATCATGTTTTAATTTCAATATCAACGCCGGCAGGCAGTTCAAGCTTCATTAAAGCATCAACTGTTTTACCCGTAGCATTCAATATATCAATTAGACGTTTATGTATTCTCGTTTCAAATTGTTCCCGCGATTTTTTATCAACATGCGGAGAACGGAGAACAGTATATATGCTTCTATCGGTCGGCAGTGGTATCGGGCCGGATATTACTGCGCCGGTAGAACGAGCCGTTCTTATTATTTTATCCGTAGACTTATCGATCAAATTATGATCATATGCTTTTAAACGAATCCTTATCGTCTGACTTGCCACTACAAACTCCAATAACTTTATATTCTATTCTTTAAATTTTATTCTATAATCTCCGAAACAACGCCGGCGCCAACAGTACGTCCGCCCTCACGAATGGCGAATCGAAGCTCTTTCTCCATGGCAACCTCTTTTAACAACTCCACTT
>CAYRJN010000033.1:0-25033 GCA_964424545.1 uncultured Calditrichaceae bacterium | reverse complement strand
TCCTGCATAGGGATTCTGGCGATAACATCGATATTATTATCTTGGCAATACTCGTCAATAATACGATTACCCTTTTCCGCTTTATTAACGATAACCCCGAATGGTTTTCTCAATTGCTTAACGGTTTGCACCACCAAATCAAGATCATGATAACCAAAAAGTGTGGGCTCACTTACCAAAATAATATAGTCCATATCCTTTGTCGCTTCAATTACGGGACAGGATGTTCCTGGCGGCGCGTCATAGATGGCTAAATCCGTATGCTCAGCCTTCTCCCTTTTTGTTTTGGCGATTAACGCCGTAGTTGCCGATTCACTCACTTTTAATTTACCCGTGATCAAGCTGAGATTATCATTATCCGTATGAAATATTTCTCCGATGGATTTAAAGCCTTCGCCGATGGCGCCCGTAGGACACATTTCCAGACATCCGTAGCAGCTATGGCATAGTTCCGGAAATACCATCACATTTTTTGCCAGCGTAATGATGGCGTGATACTCGCACACTTTGCTACAAATCCCGCAATACGTACATTTATCGTCGTCCACAACGGGAATCATCATTTCAACCGATTGCGCTTCCGTTGTTTTCTCATTATGAAAAAAAAGATGACTATTCGGCTCCTCAACATCCAAATCGTACAAAGCAACTTTCATCCTTTTAGCGGCGATATAGGCCAAATTAGTAGAAACTAAAGTCTTCCCCGTTCCGCCTTTACCGCTCGCCACGGCAATTTTTATCAAAATTATTTCCTTCCTCTATTCCTGCGTTGTCCACCCATAAAAGGAAGCGCCAAATCTTCGATGTTTTGAGAGCCGCAATCGGGACAATCATCTATGCTTTCCCCGAAAGGTTTTTGAATAAGCTCACCGCAATCGCGACAATGATGAAGCGTATGAATAAAATCCACATTTCCGCCGGTTATCAACAATTCTTTACCTTCAATAATGGCCGTTGCGACCTTATTGCGTGCTTTTTCAATTAACCGGGAAAAGGTCGGTCGCGAGATTTCCATTCTTTCGGCCGCTTCTGCATGATCGAATTGTTTATAATCCGCCAACCTGACGGCTTCGAATTCATCCAAAGTCAGTTCTATGGATTCCAAATATTTTCGCGGTATGCCGCTCGGTTTATAATTGGTAAATTTCGGGGGTCGATTGACCATCCTTTTTCTATACGGGCCTCTCATTCGCCGCTCCATAGTGAACATATGTTCATTTGATTGATATGAATATACAGAAATCTTAATTACATTGTCAACTATTTTTTTAGGAATAAATTGATACTTTTCAAAAAGAGAAGTTTTTTACAGATCATATCTAACATAGTATGCTTGCCTCCCTATCTCGAAGTGTTCTCACTTTCAATGAGAAAAATAGAAGGGGAATTCTGGAACAAGGGTGCGGCATGTCAAAATCTATCTTAATTCCCTGCCAATAGGCGAAACAGGACCAACATTCCCATATACTTGTGTCCGTATTTAAAGAATTCATTACGCAGGTGTATTATCATTATATTTACCGTATATTTACCGTAAATGGAATTTTTTAGGGTTAAATTATGTTTTATTGGTTGTCGTTCATGTTAGTATTAAACTTCCTTAGTGGTTGCAGAGCTGTCAATATTATCATCTTTTCCGCTAATCTTTTGAATTTCTGTTCCGATAATACGATTTACATATTTTGTAATTTACTATAGAGGGGAACTATTTGAACTTTCCACAGTTTATCTACAAGGAAATTTTATCAAGAACATAGCCTTGCAAATTAAGAATATAGCTTTACAAATTAATTAATGAAGATAATAGCGAACATCATGGAGGCGCCATTATCCGATTTAATAGAACAATCCAAATACGGAAAACGGCGGGATTTGAATTTCCGCTTAAAGCATGCGGGAATGACCGGTAGGTGGGATTTTTGGATAACAAGTTGTGACGAATAAACGCCGACGTTTGTCATACCTTCTAAAGAAGAAATCTAAAATATTGCCTATGTAAACGATGTATAATTTATAAAATTACGAAATTGAAAATGATACAAAAATAAATAAAAAAATCTGAAATTTGGTATTATTTTGAAATTCCGATATAATTAATTTTTTTTTATTGCTTGATAATATAAGATAAAACAGCTTATATATACCTAATTTTTTTCAAAGGAAAAATAGTGACGAACGAACCAAAAACGCTCAAAAATGGACATCGGCAGAGCTATTCACAAAACGCCATTAAGAGCGCGAAAAATCTAATTATGGAATCTATCTCTGAGAATATTGATGAACTGTATGGTTTTCTTGATATATTAGATAGCATACAAACCGGTATTTATATCGCCGACATGGATTCTTACGAAATATTATTTATTAATAAATATTTAAAAAAAAGAAAAGGCGATATTACAGGGAAGCGTTGTTGGGAAGTCCTGCAAAAGGGACAAAACGGCCCTTGCGCTTTTTGTTCGAATCATAAATTACTCGATAAGACAGACATTGTTTCGGGCGTTTATCAATGGGAATTTCGAAACACAATTTCCGGCAATTGGTATCATTTGACGGATCAAGTTATAACATGGTTTGACGGCCGCAAAGTACGTCTCGAAACCGCATTCAACATAACCGATAAAAAAAACAGGGAGTTTGAAGTAAAAAAGAATAGAGATTTTTTAAAAGCTATCGTTCGTATTCAAGATATGCTGAATTCTTTCAATGATATCGGTTTAGCTCGACTAGATATATTAAAAATATTATGCAAGGAAATTAATTGCGATCATGCCTTTATATATAAATTGGAAGAAGACTTAAAGGGAGCATGGATACTCAGATTACAAACGGACTACACATTCTCCAAAGGCAAAGGAAACCTCATCAAAGAAAAGATAAGGGAAATCCACATTAGCGACGAATTCATGAATGCAATGTTTAACGATCTTCAGGTAAACGGATATGGATCGGGCCTGACCAACGAAATACCCAAGGAATTTATCCACAATATAAAACTCTCCACATCCTCATCATTCTTAGTTGCAGGCATTAAAGAAGATAAAAATAATTGGGGACTAATCGGGATAAATATGTTCACCGAAAAACGAGAATGGCGAGAATCGGAGATTACTTTTTTAAATTCCATCGCCAATATGATTACAACTTATGAAACAATGAATGCCGCGATTAGAAGAACCGAAGAGAGTGAAAGCAATTTCCGCACTTTGGTGGAATCCATTCCGCTGGGCGTCGTTGTGCACAGCGGCGGCATCATGCAATATTTAAATCCCGCCGCTGTGGAGATAGGCGGAAGAAAATCTGTTAAGGATTTTATAGGCAAATCGGTGCTCAGCATGGTTCATCCCGATTATGTTAAGACTGTAGCCGAAAGAATGCATCGTGTATATTCAAAAGATGACGACGTCGGCGCCATGGAGGAAAAATTCGTTAAATTGGACGGCACCGTAATTGACGTGGAAGTAATGGCCAGTATCGTTAATTTCAGGGGAAAACCGGCTTCTCAGGTTGTTGTTAACGATATAACGGAACGAAAAAAAATAGAGCATGCGCTACAAGAAAGCGAGAGCAAATACCGACATCTTATACAGCACTCCAATGATGCCATTTATGTTTTGGTCGACAACCGTTTTGAAATAATTAACGATAAATTCACGGAAATGTTCGGCGTTACTTTGGAAGATGTGCAAAAAGAAGATTTCGATTTTATGAGTTTAGTTGCTCCGAAAAGTAAAATGATGATTTTGGAAAGAAGTCGACAGATAATGCAAGGAGAAGAGGTTATTCCAAAATATGAATTTACGGCTATTTCAAAAAACGGCATGGAAATTGAGCTTGAGGCGTCTGTTTCTTATATTGACTTTAACGGTAAAACAGCTTCACAAGGCATTTTACGAGACATAACCGAAAGGAAATCAATTGAAGCGCAATTAATTCAATCGCAAAAAATGGAAGCAATCGGCACTTTAGCCGGCGGCGTAGCTCATGATTTCAATAATTTACTTACGGTAATTAACGGTCATGCCGAAATCAGTTTAATGAAACTCGCCAAGAACGATAAACTATATAAATCAATTTCAAATATTCTATCAGCCGGAAAGCGCGCGGAAAAGCTCATCAGCCAATTACTTGCTTTCAGTCGCAAACAGATGTATGAGCCTAAAATTATTGAAATTAATCCTATCATTCAGCATCTCGAAAAAATGTTGAGAAGAATTATCGGCGAAGATATTAAGATCAAAAAGAATTTATCCGACAACCTTCCAACCATTAAAGCCGACCCGGCGCAAATCGAACAAATTTTAATGAATCTCGTGGTAAACGCCTCTGATGCAATTCGCGAGAACAAAAGAACGCGCTCCAAGAAAACGATTACGATTGCAACCGGCTTAAAAGTAAGCACGGATGAAGAAGAGCAGGCCTATATTTTCATTAAAGTAAGCGATACGGGCGCGGGATTATCGAACGAAATAAAAGACAAAGTTTTTGAACCGTTTTTCACAACAAAGGAGCTTGGAAAAGGAACGGGACTGGGCTTGTCGACCGTTTATGGCATAGTCAAACAAAATAACGGCAATATCGAAATTGACAGCGTCGAAGGAAAAGGAACAACCATTACGATATACTGGCCTGTCTCTTCTCAATATATTAAAGATGACAACACGATTGAAACAGTCGACGACGCCATGATTATTCAGGGAAAAGGAAAGATTTTAATCGTGGAAGACGACGACAATGTAAGAGAATTTACCAAATATGCTTTACAACATATTGGTTACGAAATTTATACGGCGCCTAACGGCATCGACGCTTTGGATTTTGTAAAAAGCAGAAACATAAAGCTCGATTTATTGTTTACGGATATGATTATGCCCGGTATCGACGGTAAAGAATTGATGCGGCGTATGCTCAAAGTGCAGCCGCAGATTAAAGTATTAATATCATCGGGTTATGCGGATGATTTTATTGTGAAAAACGGTATGATTGATGATAACATCAACTTTATACAAAAACCGTTTTCAATTAAAAAGCTCGTAAATAAGATAAACGAAATATTGAGATAATATTTTCTATTAATAGGCGTCGAAAATGTGGCAATCCAATAGTACGAAGAAAAATGCCGCTATACTATCCTTTTTCAATTTCATTCCGCCGAAGTAAGAAGTTTTTCCAAAATCTCTTTTAAAATTTGTTGTATATGATTTTGCAGCGATTCATCGTAATAAATTACATTTCCGAAAAATCTGCCGGAAAGCGCTTCAGGGATCTCCCTCTTTTTTGTGGCGATTAAAAATACAGGGGTTTTATAGCGTTCATAATCAAAGAAAAAACGGTTTACGTTTTTTTCATCATTATCATATAAATAGAGACAACAAGCTGCTTTGGGAATTATTCTATCCCATAAATAACGGTTATTCTGTTCAGCGGATAATTCCATTATATAAAAATATACGGATTGATCTTCTTTTAAGGAATATTCTAAAAAACGAAATCCATCATACGTTTTATCATTCAAAAATTGTTGCCCTTTAAATAGGGAACTCTCTTCATCGTCAAGAGCTATAAAAACCGGAATTTCAATTATTTCATGCATTATACGCCTCCACAGAGCTAAGAAAACGTTTTAACCTTTCCCGATTATTAAAAAGCTGCTCCTTTTTACCGACATCTTTTAAAAGTTCTTCTTCTATAGATAAAGATTCTTCCATCGTTTCGAGATCTTCCGCTTCTTCGTCGGGCGTACCCATAATTTTATTCATCATCTTTTTAAAGCCGGACATACTCTCCATATCCTGAACGCCTTTTAATCTCTTTTCATATTCTTCATTAGTCAATAAAGTATTTGTGCGCAGCCATTTCATCACATGCTGCAACAAAATTATTCCATCCCCGTTATAGTTATCAACCAATTCCTTAATGGTATATCCGTTTTTAAATTTAAGCAGATTATTTCTCTCAAAAGGCGCAATATCTTCATAACTGAGGCCCGGTTTTGTATACAGTAATTCTTCTTTATGGGGTATGCGATTCATCAATCCATTTTGTTCATTAATATGGTCAAGGCACTCTAAAATCAACTCCTGATTGGTCAGCTTTACGCGTTTAATAAAACTACGTGCGGAGTTTTGAATATAAAAACGTCCTTTCATCCAATGAGACATGATTTTTACAGCTAAAACGGGATTCTCATTGTTGTAACGAGCATTAACCACTTTTCCTTTATTAAATTCGATCTCCCCTTTTTTTGTGCCTTTTTCCAAAACGACCTTACAAGTTCTTTTTTCATCCTGGATAATTTGTATCAAATCGATTAGATTCAGTTCCTCTAACATTCCTTCAAACTCTTTATTGGAGTTTTTAAGTTGATTTTGGTCGTCATTTAAAAGCAAAAATTTTAAGATTTTTTCGAGTTCGGCTTTATGAATCGGTAATTGTATAACATTCAATGCCCCGTGTTCCCATAATATTTTTCTATCTTCATAGGATATATGCGACGTAAAACAGAGGAATGGTATGTTGTGATTAGCGTTTTTCAGAATGGTCAACCAATCGCTCATAATTTCGATATTTTTTGTAACTAAGAAAATATAAGCGGGTTTCTCAATTCGCAAAAGTTTAATGGTTTCGTCAACCCGCGAAGCCCATGAAAAATGGAACGGCTGTAACGAAAAATAGGAGTAAAACTGATTAAAGCATTCTTCCTGATCGGCTAATACGAAAATATCTTTCATTATTCCGTCTCTCCTTCCACTTTCTCCGCCGCATTTTCGCCATCCTCCAGAGCAATATCAGAATAATTCTCTTCCTTAATGCCGTTGTCAGCCGCTTCCTCTTTATTCTTATCTTCCACATCCTTCTCTTCAGCTTCCGGAATCGGCAAGATGGATAAAACGATCTTTTTGGCGCTTGAAGAATCTTTGGGATTATAGATCATCCATGGAATACCTTCAGGTACAATAAAATGAGAACGTACCGTATCCATATTCTCATTTTCGGAAAAATTCATCAATACTATGCAGGCCGGTACATGGTTAAGGTTTAACAAATGGTTGATAAAATAATTATTATATTCAAATTCTTCCGTTTTAGAACAATCGATCAGAAAAACATAGCCGGACAATCCTTCCGATATTTGCTCTATGGAATCCATGATCATCTGATTCATTTCGGCGCCTACAATTAACATTTCCAGATTTTTATCTAACTGAACGTGAGCGAGTTCTAACTGGCTTTTTCCCTGCATTTTACCTTGTGCATGCGATAGATCTCTTATAATGCGGGAGCGCCCGCCATCCTTAGCGCCAAGAAATAGCATTTTTATACTAGTCTGGTCTTCAATGCCGATATTTTCTTTAAATCTTTCCAGCTCTTCTTTATTAAGCAGCATCTCTTTTAGTCCCGAATCATTTTTCTGTATTGTTTCCAAAACCGCTTTAACGGGTTCTTCAACTTTCAAAGAATTGCCTTCTTTCAATTCAAGCAACAACTCTAAAGTTCGGTAATTTGTAAAATATGAATTTTCAAGCAACTCCTCAACAACAGTGGGTTTACTCAATAATTTGAAAAATTCCGCGGGAATATCAGGGAAACTAAGGATTAAATCGCCAACATTTTTTGCTGCTATTATACTGTGGGGAGAACACAGATTATCAAAGGTTTCCAAAAATTTTCTTCTTATCTCTTCCGCTCTGATTAATACGCCGATATTACTCAACTCTATCGTATTTAAACGTGTTTCCGGATGCGATACCGTAAAAATATAATCTCCTTTCCTCCATAAATACATATGGAAAACGGCTTCCGTTCCTTTAATCGAGCCCACAGCTGCATCATCAAGATCGCCTTTATAAAAATATATTTTTCCGCTGTTTGCCGCGGTAGCTATTTTCAAAACCCCGGAGCGGTTCTCTCGACCGATTTTATTTATTAAAGCGGCGACGGTAGTATTTTTTAAACTCCCTTTTGATACCAGTTTTTGCGGATGTTTTTCCGATGTTATTTTTTTCAGCACGCTTTTTATATTATAAACAATCTCATCCTGATTATAACCGGAATCAAACACCCAGCGCGCTCCAAGATCGTAAAAGGCTAATCTTCTTGCGGCGTCAACAGGCACATTATAAACGATTATATTCCCGGAACTCATCCATTTAAAAAATTCAAGAACAGATTCTCTCGGCGCTTTAAGAATTGTCAGATAATCAACCAGAACCATCACGAAATCCTGACCATAAGAAGTCGCCGCAAACCGTTCAATATTATCGATAATAATGGTGTCGATGCCCTCTTTTTTTAGAAAATCGCTAAAAAAGCGACCTCTAACAGAATCATCATCTAAAATACAAACACCGTCAAGTCCCATAAATTATCCTTTTTATTATCGCATGCTGTACAAGCGAATTATTATTAGTATTTTATAATATAGGAATTTAAAAAATTAACATGTTTCAGATATATTCAGCCTTCTTTTTGCATTATTTTCAATTTTGTCATTTCATAAATTGCACATATTTCGCATAAGCTATATTTAGATTGTCCGATATAATCGAACAATGACAAATTGATAACAAACAATCAATTTATCATTAAACGGCTTTATTAGCTGTGTCCTAAATCTATTAAAATATTATATATTATGAAAGTAAAGTTTCCATTTTTTTTATCATTAACGCATTAAGATATTGCCAAATATAGAGGCAATTCCAGATTATGTCAAATTTTTCAAATAGTTATCAAGAATATGATAAATAACGATTCCATAAGCGACGGAAACGTTTAAAGATTGCTTTATTCCTTGCATCGGTATCTCTATGGCCGCATCGCATAGAGAAAGCGTTTCTTGAGAAACGCCGTCCACTTCATTGCCGACAATAAGACACATGGGAAAATCGTATCGAAACGTCCAATAGGGAATACTTTTTGACGTATGTTCTAATGCGACTATCTGTATCCCCTTTTCTTTAAGCGTTTGCACAACTTCAAGGGAATTTTTATAATACGACCAGGGAACGCTGTCTGTGGCGCCAAGAGCCGTTTTATCAATTTCTTTCCTCGGCGGTATGGCGGTATAACCGCTTAAAAACAGTTTAGATAAGCGAACGCCGTCACTTGTACGAAAAAGACTGCCTACATTATGCATACTACGAATATCTTCGGCGAGAGCATAAAGGGGCATTCTTTCAATATTTTTCAATTCGTTTAGATTAGGCTGGCGTTCAAAAATCTCGTTAAATGTGAGCTTACGTATATTATCGGACATTTTTATTTTAATTTTAGTTTAACAACGGTTTCAATATGATAAGTTTGCGGAAACATATCCACAGGCTGAATTTTTTCAATAGTATATTGCGATTTTAATATTTTCAGGTCGCGCGCCAATGTCGTAGGATTGCAGGATACATAGATAATTTTTTTAGGTTTAATTTCGGTAATATAGCGCGTAACCTTTTCGTGCATACCGCTTCTCGGCGGATCGGTTATTAATACATCGGGATGAGGCTGTGCATCCCTGAGTTTATGAAGCAGATCGCCGGCAATAAAATTTATATTTTCCACCTGATGTTCCCTTGCATTTTTAAAAGCATCCTCAACGGCGCTCTCTACAACTTCGAAACCGAGTACGTATTTCGCATTTTTGGCAAGGATTAATCCGATTGTTCCCGTTCCCGAATATAAATCCCAAACAAATTCACTACCCGTCAATCCGGCAAATTCGAGAGCATATTTATACAATTTTTCCGCCTGAAAAGTATTGGTCTGAAAAAACGAGTTTGCCGAAACATTAAAATACATTCCGCCGAGTTTTTCTTGAATATGGGATTCGCCTGCCAAAACTATTTCATACTCTCCAACGGCTATTTGCGCCAATTTGCCGTTTATATTATTTACAACGGAGGCAATTTGCGGAAATTGTTTCATCAGTCCGGATGACAGGGGCTTCAATTTATCCGTATCTTCGTAAGCCGTAATGATATTCACCATTATTTTACCGTTATAAGAACTTTCACGCAACATTAAAAAACGCAGGAACCCTTTATGCGAACGGATACCATAGGGCTGTAAATTATTCTTTTGCGCATATTCGGAAACATAGGCCAAAATATTATTAGCGGTTTCGGACTGTAATAAACAATGATCTATATGTAATATTTTATCAAACGTTCCCGGAACATGCAGCCCTAAGGCAAAACTTTTACTTATGCCCATATCTCCCAACTCTTCGGGAAGAAGCCAGCGGTTATCGGAAAAGGAAAATTCCATTTTATTACGATAGCCCAATGCGTTATCCGATGCGGCAACAGGCGACACTACACAATCATCTATTCCGGCAAGACGTGTAATGGATTCTTGCACAATAGCTCTTTTAAACAGCAATTGGTTCTCATAGCTCATATTCTGCCAAGTGCATCCCCCGCAATAGTTAAAAAAAGGACATTCGGCTTTAATGCGTATATTTGACGGATTAATGATTTCTATAAGACGCGCTTCGGCGTAAGATGTTTTTCTTTTACTGATTTTTGCCCTGACAAAATCACCGGGGATGGCATTTTTAATGAAAATAACATAATTTTCAACACGCGCAACGCCGAAGCCGCCAAAAGCTAATTTTTCTATCTTTAATTCATATTCTTTGCCCCGTTTTACAGGGTATTTTTTATCGCTCATCTTAATTGACTCACTACTTTTTTTACGGATTGTGTAAAGGAACTTTCATCAAACATAATCAGACCTCTTTGCAGAGAATAATTTAGGATATGCGAAAACATTCGTATTTTACGGTATGTTTGATATTCCTTCGGATCTCTGTGCAGGGGAAAAATCGTTTTGTTGGTTAACAAGGGGTCCATATCTTTTTCAATTAAACCGTTCTGTACGGCTCTTTCGTATTCGACGGTACCGGGAATAGGCGAAAAAGAGGCTAACCGTATTTGAATACCCAAATTATGCACAAACAACATACTGGCAATAATTTCCTCCACGGTTTGATCTGGCAGTCCCATTAAAACATAAGACTCCAAATTTTGAGACTTATACCCGGCCCGTACCAGATATTCTACGGCTCGTATGATATCTTCGTTGGTAACTTTCGTTTGCATATCCTTACGGCGCTCTTCATTAGATGTTTCAAAACTTAGGCGAACTGTTTTAAAAGAACTGCGATACATTAGTTCGGCCATTTCCCGATCCACGTATTTGGCAAACAGTCCGTTGGGCGAATGCAATCGCAATGGCCATTTTTTCTCAATCAATTTTGTCAAAATCGTTTTAATATGCGTATCTCGTTTGATAAACAAAGCATCGTCGTAAAAGGCAAAATCGCGCCGTTTAAAGCGTTTATAATGCTCGCCAAATTCCTCCACAACACAATCCGGATTACGCTGTACAAAGGGCATGGATATCAACTTTTGCGCGCAAAATGTGCAGTTATAGGGACATCCCCGCGATGTCATAATAGGTAAATAATCCACTTGGTTCAAAAGATCAAAGGCGGGAAAAGGATAATCGTCGATACATTTCGGTAAAGAGGCGGCATCAACATTTTGCCCCGCTAGTTCGTTTAAAATCGACAAAACCCGTAACTCTCCCGGACCTTCAACTAGATAGTCGGGCTTTATATTTTCTTTAGCATGCTGCGGCATTAACGAAGCGTAAATTCCTCCAAGGATAACAGGAACGCCGGGCAGATACTCTCTGCACAGGTCCACAACGCGTTTAACGCCCGGATACCAATAGGTCATAATCGATGTAACCAAAACCGCTTCGCTATCCGTCGCCTCTTTTAAACGTCGTATAAAATCCTCTTCTTTAATACCGTAACGAGCGTAAAAACGCGGGATATGGCTTAACGCTTGAGGTTTTTCCACAATGGCGCGATCGTACTTTCCGGTTCCGAAACGTTTTATCCTTTTTCCCTTGCGCAGGTTTGATGATTTTTCAAGACAGTCTATCAAACGCGTTTCATATCCTTGTTTGCGCAGGAAAGATGCAATATACAGCAAACCTAACGGTTTACTCCATAGATCATAAGCGGTAAAATCATATATCCAGGGATTAATCAATAACAACTTTTTCATTTAGCCTTGGAAGATATTATAAGATGAGGATATGATGAAACTCAACCGACAACGGCGGATTTTTTAGACGCTGCTTTTTTACCGGTTGTTTTCTTTGCTTTTGATTTAGTCCGTTTAATTTCCGATGAATCGAGACGTTCCGGATGAACCGAATATTTAACGTCTCCGAGATCATAACGATTCATCAATTCCACCCATTCGTCCAACTCGTTTTTTACAAAACGGATGATACCGCTTTCGGAATTAAAATAACATGGAACTTCATTATTGAAGGCCTTTTTAGTTAACTCATAAGGTTTGTCGATATCGAGGTAACGCGCTGCCGTAGCGGCATTCCATTTTATTTTACCGTCGCCATTATTGGGTTTTTTAAAATCCCAGTCTTTTAATAACTTTTCTTTCAGCCACTCGGGATCGGTTTTATATATAGCGTCCAATTTGGATTTGTATCCTTTTCCCTGTTTATACGATAGAAGGGCTTTCGTAAATTTCGTATAAAGTGCGTTGGGCTCAATTTCGTCGATGCGATTTAAAATCTCTTCGGCCTCGTTATATTTTTCGTTTTTTATATATGCATTGGCCAAAGCGCATAAATTATTGACATTCGTATCGGATTCTACGGACTTTTCAAGATATTTTAAGGCAATTTCAAATTTTTTCAACTTTGTAAACGCTTTAGCCAAATACTTGTTAACAAGCGGATCGTCCGCTTTTATTTCAAGAGCTAGTTTTAAATCTTCAATGGCATTAGACCAAAAATCTCCATTAATTTTATTTACGCCGCGATTTAAGTGCACAAAAAATTTGATATCATCATCCAACGGCGCGTATTCATATTCATTGTAATAGAAATCAAGGCTTCGTGAATTAATCATGCGTGATTTACCGCTTGACCGTTTATTAGTGTTATATTCACGATTGATTTTACTAAAAAATCCCGTTAATTTTTGCCGCGCATCACTCTCGTTTACAAGCGCAATGTTAACTTTTCCATTTGTGTTTTCTCCGCTCAGTTTTTCGCGGGCTTCCGTAAAAATAACATTCATTAATTCACTAGCCAAGGTATGCGGCGAAGCAATTTTTAAAGAAATTTGACCTCGTTCGTATTGTGAATTTGTACAATATGAAAAATTTATTGTAAATTTATTATCGCCGTATGACCATTTTTTTAAATATACGGATAATATATAAATATTTACCGGTTCCATTTATCGCTCCTTCGACACCGAAATACGTTTTTTTTGTTTAAATATCTAATAGGCTGCTTCAATCCAACATTAATTAAGAATGAGGAAATATGTTTATCAAGATCAAATAATTTAAATAGGCAGTAAAAAATTTTAAATTATGCGCAATTTATTTGCAATAATTAAAATAATGATGACAATCTTGATATCATTAATAATGGCAATAAAGACTTCGAATTTAGAAATTAAATTCTTTTATGTCAAGCTTTTTATTATTTCCAAACAAATTCATCCTCTTCATAGGATGTTAAGCAATATTGTATTGGTATCCGACATTATATGGCGCAACGTCAAGTAAAATCATTTAATAATTTTTTGTTTCCTCTTCCCCGCGCAGTACGCGCAAAGCGCCAAGAGCCAATGCTTTCATTTCTTGTTCCCCCGGAATAATCATAATCTTTCCAAGGAAGCTAACGCTCTGTTCTATTATTTTCACAAAACGTCCGCTTTTTGCCAAACCGCCGGTCAAAACAACAGCGTCGATATCGCCGGCAAGCACGGCGGCGGCCGCGCCGATCTCCTTGGAGATTTGATAAACCATCGCGTTATAAATTAAACGGGCTTTATCGTCGCCTTTAATGACCTGTTTTTCTACTTCACGAAGATCGTGCGTTCCGAGATACGCAACCATACCGCCGTGTCCTTTGATGAGCTTTTTCATATCTGGAAGCGTATAACCTCCGGAATAACAAGCTCTTACAAGATCACCTACGGGCACGGCTCCGCTTCGTTCGGGACTGAAAGGCCCGTCGCCGTCCAGGCCGTTATTTACATCCACAACGCGGCCCTTTTTATGCGCTCCGATCGTAACGCCTCCCCCCATGTGACAAACGATAAAATTGCATTCGAAATAAGATTTTCCCAAGGAATCAGCCGCTTCTCTCGCCACGGCTTTTTGATTAAGCGCATGAAATATACTTTTTCGCGGGATCAAGGGCATTCCGGAAATTCGCGCTTCAGGCTGCAGTTCGTCCACAACGACAGGATCAACAATGAACGCCGGGCGAGCGATGGCTTTACCAATAGCATAGGCAATCAGACCGCCGCAATTGGAAGGATGGTCGCCCTGAATTCCGCTTTTTAAATCGGCAATCATTTGCTCGTTAACGTTATACGTACCTCCTTCAATTGGCCGAAGCAAACCGCCGCGCCCGACAACCGCATGCAGTTTTTCAATGGGAAATTTATTATTTCTCAAGGTTCGTACGATTATTTCCATACGGTAAAGGTCTTGATCCGAAGCCTTGTTAAAACGGGCAAGTTCCTCTATTTTATGGCTAATTGTTTTACTGAAGATTTCGTTCTCATTTTTAAAAACAGATATTTTGGTTGTAGTTGAACCCGGGTTTATCACTAATATTAAAAATTCACTCATAGCGTTGTTTCCGTTTCATTATTATTTACTGAGTGCAATCGCCGTTAATATGGATAAATATTTTGCATCGTGTGAATCGGCGCGCGATGTTAAGACAACCGGAGAAGAAGCGCCGAGAACCACACCGGCCACTTTTGCTCCGCCGAGAAGCGTTAATAACTTATAAAATACATTTCCCGCTTCAATATTTGGAACGATGCAGATATCGGCATCTCCTCCAACGCTCGATTTTAGACCTTTAATCTCATTGGCTTTGGTGGAAATAGCATTGTCGATGGCCAGCGGACCGTCTACTATCGCATTTTTAATTTGATTGCGTTCCGCCATTTTAGCAATGATGGCCGCATGAGCCGAAGAAGGCATGCCATCGGGATTGACTTTTTCAACCGCCGAAATTATGGCCACCTTCGGCCTTTTATAACCCAACGCGTGAGCCGCATATATGGCATTTTGCGTAATGGCGATTTTTTCATTTAACACAGGTGAAATATTCATTGCCGCGTCGGACATTAATAAAAGTTTATGATAATTCGGACTTTCAAAAACAGCAAGATGAGACAATACCCTTGAGGCTTTTAATCCTTTTTCCTTATGCAAAATACCCTTCAAAAAGACGGCTGTTGCGCACAAGCCTTTCATAAGAACATGGGCGTCGCCGTCGCGTACCAAATTTACCGCCGTATTAACGCAATCATTCTCTTCTTTAGTATTAATAATTTCATAATGAGCAAGATCTATTTCCGATTCATCACAAATTCTTTCTATTTTTTCCTTATCGCCGATTAAAATTCCCGTAGCCGCGCCGATTGATCGGGCATCTTCAAGTGCTTCCAGCACTTCTTTGTCTTCCGCCATTGCCACAGCAATTTTTTTTGTTTCAATATTCTCTAATCTGTTTATCAACGCGTCAAATGTTTTTAACACTGCGCCCCCTTTTCATTTTAAAATGCTTCGTTCTCATTTAACGTATATATCTCTTTCATCGCACGTTTGGCTTCCAATAAGGCATTGCGGACAGCGGTCAATAAACCGCTTAACGCTTTGCCGTTAAGCGGATAAGCGGCTATTCCGATATGAACGTTAATTTCCAGGCTTTCTTTGGTAAAACGGCGCTTGTTGATAAGCCCCAGCAGTTTTTCCGCCGCTTTTGAAGCGTTTCCGATATGGGAGCCGGGAAAGGCAATCAACAACGTATCGGCGGTATAACGACATAAACCGTCATATAATCTGA
Organism: uncultured Calditrichaceae bacterium; assembly: GCA_964424545.1. GTDB lineage: Bacteria > Calditrichota > Calditrichia > Calditrichales > Calditrichaceae > JAUVIB01. The sequence goes on along the minus strand of CAYRJN010000033.1, from coordinate 9,106 downwards.
GATTATTTTTAACAAGCTCGACAAGCTCCTTCATTAGGTTTGACGCGCAGTCGATTCCATATTTTTTTACAATATTGCCGTAGCCCTCAATATCAAGCAGCATTATGGAGAAATTTTCATCAAGACGACGCGATCTATCAAAGACTTCCTGCAAATAGAAATGAAAATGATCATAGAGCACCGCACCGCTTTCATCGGTTTTTTGCAAAGATTTCGTTTCATTCCATAAGCGGTTTAAAAAAATATTCATGCTAATGATTTTAGAATAAAGTTTGATAATTTGTTGCTGTTCCTTTGGAAAATAATCTTTCTCATCGCTGTCAAGGTATAAAAAACCAATCGGTTGATTTTTTGCCATCAGGCGAACAATATAACAGGATTCGCACTCGTTTTCCATCCTGAAAACCGCCGGAATTTTTACAGCTTCATCCTTATTTCTGACATAAATGGGATCGCCTTTCCAAAGTAAAGAAGTTATTTCTCCCCCAACCATCTGTTTACGATAGTCTTTGCAAAAGCTCCATGACAGACCATGAAAATTTCTTATCTCCAATAATTTGCTTTGCGGATGAATTTCCACTATGGCGCATGTTTTACAATTAATATCTTTAACCAGTAAATTGACAATACGATGCAACGTTTTTTCCTGACTTTGCAGGTTATTAATATCATCCAAAACATCCAGCATATTGGAAATACAATTAAACATTGATTTTCGTATTTTTACTGTCATAAAGACCTCCTTCCCGAAATAAAAAATCATGCGGGCATTTACTTGTGAAATATATAAAAGAAAGTTAACAATAAAAAGAAAAATATATATTTTTTTGTTTTTCTTTTGGTAGCGAAATATATCGAGAAACAGGCAAACAGCCTTATTATTTGGGGATAATTTCCGAGCGTTCATTATGAGGCCGCTTGACGGCGGGCTATTGAAATGATCCGTTGAGCGGTTTGGAATGCGAGCTTGCCGCTCTCCTCTATAGAAAACGTTCAATTGTTTTAATGAGCTCCTGCGGTTTAACCGGTTTGAGAATATAATCATCCATCCCAACGGCAAAACTCCTTTCCTTGTCCTTTTCCAGCATACTGGCCGACATAGCGATAACGGGGACATCGTTTTTTGTATTATATCGGCGAGATTCACGGATATGCATAGTTGTTTCATAACCGCCCATAACCGGCATATGCACATCCATCAAAATTAAGTCGTATTTTTTTTGCTTTAGTTTTATCAAAGCCACTTCTCCATTGTCGGCGACATCAACGGTATAACCAGCCTTTTCCAATATCTTTACCGCGACTTTTTGATTAACCGCATTGTCTTCGACCAATAAAATATTAAACAATTTTTTTCTGTCTTCCAGTATTTTATCCACCTCATTATTTTTTATATGCACGCCTGTTTTATCATTTAGCAGAAAATATAAACTGTCATACAGTTTCAAAGGTTTTACGGGTTTTGACAATAATACAAACGGGATATGATGGTTCTCCAACCATTGCGTATTTTCATGCTTACCTATGGGCACAAGCAGAATAATTTTCAAATTCCTGATGACCTGCGGCTCCTGAATATTTTTTAAAAACTCCGTTACATTCATGTCATTTAGCTTAGCGTCGTACATAACAACATCAAAAGGATCGTTGCCTTTTTCAGCTTCTTTTAACATATAAAGCGCCTCTTTTGCGCTACCTGCGGAACTATAATGAAAGTTTTTAACGGATATGTAATTTCCTATCACTTCCCTTACCAGTTTATTATCGTCGATTATTATAATCCTTTTTTGGGCAAGCCCCTCGGCATAATCATATTCAAATCTGGTTTGATTTTCATTAGCCTGAACGGTAATGGTAAACCAAAAAGTGGAGCCTTCATGTAAGGCGCTGTGAACCCCGATATTACCGCCCATTATTTCCGTAAGTTTCTTTGATATGGCCAGTCCCAACCCTGTTCCGCCGTATTTACGTTCAATCGTTCCGTCCACTTGGGTAAAAGGCCGAAAAAGCGTCTTTATTTTTGCCTGAGGAATACCGAGTCCCGTATCCGTAACGTTAAAACGTAATTTTACTTTTCCGTACTGCCGCTCAACTACGCTCACATTAACGATTATCTCCCCCTGATCGGTAAACTTTACCGCGTTGTTGATAAGATTTGTTAATATTTGTCTTATTTTTCCTTGATCGCCTATCACGAAACGCGGAACTTTCTTAGTATAAATAACAATGAGCTCCACGCCTTTTTCGTGAATTTTTACGGCAAATAGATCGCAGATTTCCTCAACCAGTTTTTGTAAATCAAACTCGGCATTATCAATTTCGATTTTTCCTGCTTCAATTTTAGAAAAATCAAGAATATCGTTTAAGATGGACAGCAAGGATTCAGCGCTGCTAATGACCAGTTCGGCATACTCTTTTTGTTCCGTTGACAAATTCGTTTCCAATAAGAGAGAGGTCATTCCCAAGATCCCGTTCATCGGCGTACGAATTTCATGACTCATATTGGCTAAAAAAACACTTTTCGCTCTGTTGGCATACGTGGCTTTTAGCGTGACTTCCTGCATTTTTTTTTCAAAGTATTCGCGTTTTTCAATCTCTCCTTTTAATTTATTATTGGCCTTCAATAATTCTGCGGTTCGTTCGGCAACTTTACGTTCCAGAAATTCGCGTTTTTTCTCCTCTTTTTCTCTATAATTTTTAACAAGCAAGTAAAGCAATAAGATTATTAAGAGTGCAAAAATCAGGCGCGCCCACCATGTCATCCATATCGGAGGCGTTATTTCTATTGACAAACGCGTTCCTTCTTCATTCCAGATTCCATCGTTATTGCTTGCTTTTACATGGAAGGTATAGCTTCCCGGCGCAAGATTTGTGTAAGTTGCAAATCTTCTATCCGCCGCGCTGAATGTCCAATCTTTATCGAATCCTTCGAGTTTATAAGCATAGTGGTTTTTTGAAGGAGCGGCAAAATCGAGAGCGACAAAAAATATAGAAAAAACGTTATCGTCATAAGAAAACGTAACCTTCTCGGGTACGTTCTCGAAGTTGTTTTCCCTGACAATATCTTTAAAAATCGATTTATTGAACAATCGGATATCCGTTATCAAAACTTTCGGTCTATGTTTATTTAACACTATTTTATGCGGATAGAAATTATTTACCCCGTTTATGCCGCCGAAAAACATCTCGCCCGACTCGCTGCGCCATCCCGCGCCTTGATTAAATTGAATTCCCTGTAATCCGTCCGTATAATCGTAGTTGATAAACGTTCGGTTTTGCGGATTAAACTTGGATAATCCATAGTTAGTGCTTAGCCAAAGAACGCCCTTGTCGTCTTTAAGAATAGCCATCACTTTATTATCGGGCAATCCGTCTTTTTCGGTAAAAAACACGACGCTGCCGTCTGTCTTGTTAAACTTCAACAATCCGTTATCGCTGCCAAGCCAAAGGAAATTGTTATGATCGGAGGGAAGAATGCTATTGATCTTAGTTCCGATAAATTCGGAGAAAAATCTAAAGGTTCGAAAACTGTTACTGCGAATATCATAACGATTTAAGCCGTTGCCGGTGCCAATCCACAACACGTTATCCTTCTCATCGCCGTAAATCGCCCATATTTCATTAGAGCTGATTGAATTGGCGAGAGTATCATTATGCGTAAATTGCGTATATTTTTTTGTATTTATATTATATTTAATTAAACCGGCGCTGTAATCCCCAAGCCATAAAGTTTGGCCGTCGCCTTTCGGAAATTGAAACATCGCTTTTACACCGTTTAAGTAGATTCCGTTTATGGGATTGGGAATGATTGTATTATTGCGCGGATCAAATAAATTTATTCCCCCTACCGTGCCAATCCAGATTCTCTTTTGCGGATCTTTATAAATGGACCAAACGAAACTTGAAACAAGAGAAAAACGTTTCCGTGCAGAATGATAAAAAGTTGAAACACGGTTATTTTCGCGATTAATTTTAATCAAGCCGTCTCTTGTTCCGATTAAAACAAATTTTTTACCGCCGAATTCGCCTTCCAACACCGCCCAGGAGTTATAATTCTTTACACCTGCTACTTTATGTTTTTTGCTGAAAATAAGATGAAATTTTTTACCGAGCATAAAATATTTGGATAAACCGCCGTTTCTTGTGCCTATCCATAAAATACCGCTTTTATCGGCATAAATACTTCTTATATCATTAGACGGCAGACTAAAAGCGTTTTCAGGATTATAACCGAACTTAACAAATTCCCCGTTTAAGGTATTTAAAAAAAATAGGCCGTCGCCTGTTGCTACAATCAATATGGAATCCGTATATTCACAGATGTCATTTATCGAATTAGATCCGTAAAGGCCTTCGTTAACGCTATCAAAGTAATATCGTTTAAACGTCTTGTTCTCCGCATCATAACGGTTAAGACCCGATTGCGTACCGACCCATAATACGCTTTTTCTGTCCGTAAATAAAGTGCGTATATGATTATGACTTAAACTGTTTTTGTTGTTTTTTAGAGATTTAAAATGTTCAAAATGAGCGGTAGTAACATCAAAACGATCTAAACCCTTGCCCGTGCCGATCCAAAGAGAATTTTCACCATCCTGAATGATGCTCCAAATACGGTTATCGCTGATCGAGTTAGGATTATCGATATTATGTTTATAGGTTATGAAATGTTTGTTCTCAGGATTGTAATAATTCAATCCTTCACGATAAGTGCCGAACCAGTAACAACCTTTACGATCCCGATAGACGGTTTGAATGCGATTATCGGTGATCGAGTTTTCGCCTGATTTCTTCAGTATTCTCCTGACGACTTTACCTGTTTTAGGATTAAAAACGTTTAATCCGCCGCCCCAGGTGCCTACATATATGGTCCCGTCTTCGGCAGGTAAAAGACAGCTAATATTATTGCTGGTTAAAGACGTTGTATCATCGGGAATGTTTTCAAAGACGCGAAATTTATAACCGTCAAATCGATGCAGACCGTCCGGCGTGGCAAACCAGATAAACCCGTCAGCATCCTGACAAATCGAAAAAACGGTTGAATGCGACAAACCGTCTTCAACTCTATAGTTTTCAAAGCGTATGTCTTTTATGGAAAAGTTTTGCGCCGCAATTAAAAAAGGTGCGGCAACAAAAAAAAACAAACCGGATTTTAGTAATTTTTTACTCATTTGTATTATACCGGAAATTCTAACAACTCTTTTTACAACCAACCAAAATTTTTTCAAATTAAAAAGACGACACGACTTAACATTCAATATTTCCATTGCAACTATCTCGCCCGTGCGGAATTATTGGAATGACGGATAGGCCATTCTTTATCAATCAGTTTTCGAAGCCTTATTCTCCTATTCCGCCCCTTTCAACTGATTGCCTATAATGCGCAAAGAGAAAGCAATTTTAATCTTTATAACTTTCCGCTTTTATTTTTTACTATAATATTTCATAGCATCCGGCAGCCACTTTTTCAAATCGTTTATGCGATGTTGATCCGAGGGGTGGGTGCTTAACAGTTCGGGCGGTTTTTGTCCACCACTCATAGCGGCCATACGCTGCCAAAAAGCGACCGCTCCTTCAGGATTATACCCGGCCATTGCCATAAATATCAACCCGAGATGATCGGCTTCGCTCTCTTGGGCGCGGCTGAAGGGTAGCAGCACGCCGTATTGTGCTCCGACGCCGAAAGCGGTCATCCATAATTGCTGCGTTTCCGCGGGCTTATCGGCTAAGGCTTGGGTTAAAGCCATTCCCCCCATCTGCGTCAACAGTTGCTGACTCATTCTCTCGGCGCCGTGTTTGGCCACTGCATGCGCAATCTCATGTCCCATAACTACGGCCAAACCGTTATCGTCCTTAGTAATCGGCAAAATCCCCGTATATACGACCACTTTGCCGCCGGGCATACACCAAGCGTTCACTTCAGGACTCTCCACGAGATTAAATTCCCACTTATAGCCGTTCAGTTCTTTTTGCAGCTTTCGCTCTTTAAAATAATGTTCAACCGCGTGTTGTATATTCTTCCCTACTTTTTTAACTAACGCCGTATTCTTTTTATCTTTGCTTATTGGATGAGTTTTCAAAAATTCATCGTATTGTTGAAAACTGGTGGCATTCATAGTTGCGTCGGGGATAAGATTTAACTGCTGCCGGCCGGAAATAGCAACGGTATTACAGGCAATAAACGCAACAAGCGTAATGATTACGACGATAATATACGTTTTCATCGCAACTCCCTCTTAGTTTGAAATATTTCTCAACTCATTATACATTCTCTTGTTAAGCCATTTCTTTTATGGTAAGATATTAATTTAAACAGAAAATAATACTAAAATAATCTTCAAAAATGATAATCTAATAATAAAATTGATATCAAGCAAAAACAAGTGATTAAAGGGCGTTGCAAAACAACCTAAAGACCAAATTTAAATATGACCGTAAAAAGAGCAATGGTCGTCAAATTGTTAGTATAATGAATGATCCAGCTTGGCCATAGGGAATGATATTTTTCATTGATATAACCGAGGATTATTCCGATAATGGTCGGATAAACAAAAAACCAAAGTTTAAAATCGATATCAAAATTACTTCCGTAATAAATCGGTAAAAAATGTATCAAACGGAATAGTACGGCCTGCGTTAAGATCGCGAAATGAGGATTAATGATTTTAAGAAACGGAATAGAGTTCAGCTTATATTGAATGAGCCCCCGAAACCACAATTCTTCCATTAAGGTGGCGGCAAAAACAACGAATACGGAAAGATAGAAATATTTACTCTTTGCCAAAGCAATGGAGGTCGAACCTACGGATATTCCTGAAGCGGCGCTGCTTATTTTTGTCAGGATATCAAACAAGAAAAAATCCGTAAAAGCAACCGATAAAAAGATTATAACAGCCGTAGTGAATACCGATTTTAAAGGTATTCTTTTCAGAGTAACAAAATCTAACCCGTAATAGACGATGGGATCTTTTTTACGGATCAGCTCGATTCCGAGCGGGATAAAAGTAAGTATTAATACGGACAGAACGCCGCCAATAATATTTTTATTTCCTATGGCGTTTCCAATAATCGAACCGATAATTACCGTTATCATCATAACAAGCAGCCATAAATTCGATTTCTTTTTAGACCATTGTCCCATAATTATTCATGGTTATAAAATTATTTATCCAAAAACAAGAAGACTTTCTTTCGCAAAACTTCATAGAGTTAAAAACAACAACGGCGGCATTAATAGCGCCGTTGTTGAAAATCTCCCGCATTTAAAAATCAAATTTTATTCCCTGAGCAAGCGGCAGGTCTTTACCGTAATTGATAGTATTCGTTTGACGACGCATGTAAGTTTTCCACGCGTCCGAACCGGATTCTCGACCGCCGCCCGTCTCTTTCTCGCCTCCGAAAGCGCCGCCGATTTCCGCCCCGGAAGTGCCGATATTGACATTGGCGATTCCGCAATCGGAACCGGCAGCCGATAAAAATGTTTCCGCTTCCTGCAAATTGTTGGTAAAAATGGACGACGATAAACCTTGCACCACATCATTTTGAATGGCAATGGCCTCTTCCACGCTTCCGCTGTATTTTATAAGATAAAGAATGGGCGCAAAGGTCTCCTCCTGTACAATTTCATATTGGTTCTCCACTTCGGCCAGCGTGGGTAGTACATAACATCCCGACTCATAACCGACGCCGCTTAACGTTTTGCCGCCGTAAATAATTTTTCCGCCCTCTTTCTTTATTTGCTCAATGGCGCTTAGATAAGTATCAACCGCTCCTTTATCGATCAGCGGTCCCATGTGATTGGAAGAATCTAAAGGATCGCCGATGCGGATTTTTTTATAAGCGTCGAGCAAAATACGCTTCACGTTCTCGTAAATAGATTCGTGAATGATCAAGCGGCGTGTTGTTGTGCAACGTTGACCGGCCGTTCCCACTGCGCCGAAAACAATTCCCGGTATAGCCAGCTGTAAATTGGCGTCCGCTGTGAGAATAATGGCATTGTTTCCGCCCAACTCAAGAATATATCGTCCCAATCGTTTGGCGATTACTTCGCCCGCATGTCGTCCCACACGCGTCGAACCGGTCAAGGAAACAAGAGGAATACGCTTGTCGTTCAAAATGCGCTCGCCGATTGTAGAACCGGCGCCGATAATTAAATTAAAAATACCTTCGGGAATATTGTTCTCCCTAATCACATCGGCCAAAATATTTTGCACGGCAATAGCCGTTAAAGGCACTTTTGAAGCCGGTTTCCAAATATTTGTATCGCCGCAAACCGTCGCTATCATGGCATTCCACGACCAAACAGCCACAGGGAAATTAAAAGCCGATATGGTTACCACCGGACCAAGTGGATGATATTGATCATACATGCGATGGTAATGCCGCTCCGACTGCATGGTAAAACCGTAAAGCTGACGCGATTGTCCCACGGCGAAATCACAAATATCAATCATCTCCTGCACTTCGCCAAGGCCTTCCTGCAGCGACTTACCCATTTCATAGGAGACTAATGTTCCAAGCGGTTCTTTAAATTCGCGCAATTTCAATCCGATTTGGCGCACAATTTCACCACGCTTCGGCGCCGGAACCATTCGCCATTGCTTAAAGGCTTGCTGTGCTTTTTCCACGATAGTATTATAATCTTCGGCAGAAGCCTGATAAACCGTGGCAATATACTTACCATCCACCGGCGAGTGGATTTTCAACTCCCCTTGATCTGTTGTACTATTCCATTCTAACCCGGTTGATGACCCGTAATTCTTATCTTTAATACTCAAAACATTTAGAAAGTCCATAACTTTCCCTTTCCTGTTAATCTAATTAAAAAATAATGACGTTCTTCATGCTAAAATCCAACGCCTAAATATAATCATATTATATACAAGAAAAAACAGAAAAGTAAATTATAATTGCGCTCTTTTAAAATAAAAAGATTTCAAATGAGCCAAAATACACGCAACCGTCTTTCTTTGCTTGAAAAATATTGCAAATTCGGTTTGTATTTATTCATTTATTTGTATATTTTCACAGCAAGTCCTATTTGAAAAAATATATATAAAAACCGTCTTATTTTAACGCAGGAGTATAATACCGATTAAGTCCGTAA
>CAYRJN010000032.1:0-25063 GCA_964424545.1 uncultured Calditrichaceae bacterium | reverse complement strand
TATACAGAATTTTCAATTACTTATCATCTTTTTTTTTACCGACTAAGTAGAATTAGTATGAAGTTTAATAAAAAGTATCTGTTTATTACTGCTTTTATCTTAGGAATATTTATTTCCGTCGGTTTTTATAAAGCGATGGAATATACTTCTACCACTGAATACTGCCAGTCCTGTCATGCGCATCCTCATGCCGTGAAATCTTGGAGGCTGGGAAAGCATTTTGACAACAGTAGCGGCGTGGTTGTGGGTTGTAGCGATTGTCATTTACCGCCCACAGGGATTGCCCATTACAGCGAAAAGATACGGGCCGGAATTAAAGATATTTATGCTTTTTATTTTAGCGATATATCCAAAATTGACTGGAACGAGAAATCTACAAGAGAATACGCCCTGAATCATGTATTTAAATCTTCTTGTCTTAATTGTCATAAAAATCTATTTCCTCGTACGCTGTCGTCAAAAGGTGAAAAAGCGCATTTATATTACACTCAAAACGAAGAAAATCTGCGCTGTATTAATTGTCATCTACATACGGGACATTATAAAAAAGGGCGCGAGGGCGTTGTCAGCGAACCGTCGGAATCCGCTAAGGAAGTTTATGAGGAAGCCGCCGTTGTGCATAAATTTGAATCGTTTACGGAGAGAATTCCCGGTACGACGGTAAAATTTGATATGATTGCCATATCAGGCGGTACATTTATGATGGGCAGTCCCAAAACGGAAGAGTATAGCGAAGTTGACGAAAATCCGCGGCATAAGGTGGAAGTAAGTTCGTTCTGGATGGCAAAAGCGGAGGTGAGCTGGGATGAATATCTGGCATTTTATAAAGAAACCGCTGCTGAAGGACGAAGCGAAGATCAGCTTGGCGTTTTAAGCGACGCGCATCTCGAAGTAGACGCCATAACTGGGCCGACGCCGCCCTATGGCAATCCCGACCAGGGGTGGGGCAGAGGCGCTCGTCCCGCCATAACCATGAGTTTTTATGCGGCGCAAGTTTATTGCCGCTGGCTGTCGAAAAAGACGGGTAAGAAATATCGTTTGCCAACGGAAGCGGAATGGGAATATGCCTGTCGCGGCGGCAAGGATACGCCCTATTTTTTTGACGGCCGGCCGTCCGATTATTCGGAAAAATCTTTTTGGAATCGTTTGTTCGGAGCGGATACGACGATTATTAACGGCTATGTAATTTATAAATTGAACAGTCATAATAAGAGCGCCGTCCCGCGGGCAGTTAAACCCAATCCTTTCGGGCTGTTGAATATGGCAGGGAATGTAAAGGAATTTTGTTCCGATTATTATCAGGAAAATATATACGAAACATATATTGGAGACGATGTAATTAAAAACCCGATGGGGCCAGAACAGGGCAAGGAGCATGTCATACGTGGCGGTTCGTTTAAAAGTGATGCGGCCGATGTGCGCAGCGCCGCGCGTGAAGCGACGCGATCCAAAGCGTGGTTGGTAACCGATCCGCAAATGCCCAAAAGCCGCTGGTGGTATTCCGATTGTAACGATGTGGGTTTTAGGGTGGTTTGCGAAGTGCAGTTGAATAAGTAAGGCGTCAAAAAGTTTAATCCGTTCATTAACTAAAGTCGTATAGATTAAACGGAGGTGAATGTTATGGGAAAAGAGTTTAACCGTCGTGAATTTTTAGGATTAGGCGGCGCTATTGCCGCCGGCGTTTTGGTAGGGTGCAGCACATCAAAAAAACGAACGATAGATATTCCGTCCTTTCGCGATCAAGCTCCGGACGGGCCATTAATTAAGGCCGGTTTAATCGGCTGCGGTGGGCGCGGAACAGGCGCGGCGTTAAATTTTTTGAATGCAGGACCTAATCTTAAAATTATTGCCTTAGCGGATCTCTTTGAGGATAGACTTGAATCGGCAAGGACAAAACTAAAGGAGAAAAAGAATAATATTGTCGAGGACAAAAACTGTTTTCTCGGTTTTGATGCTTATAAAAAACTTTTGGATACGGACGTCGTTTATGTTATTCTTGCCACTCCCCCGCATTTTCGTCCCATGCAGTTTGCCGCTGCGGTACAGGCTAAAAAGAATGTTTTTATGGAAAAACCAGTCGCGGTTGATCCGGTCGGTGCGAAAATTATTATGGCAACCGCAAAAAAAGCGCAGGCGCTCGGTTTAAGCGTCGGTACGGGAACGCAGCGTCGGCATCAACGAGACTATGTGGCAACGTATAAACGCATATATGAAGGCGCAGTCGGCGATATCGTAAGTGGAAATTGTTATTGGAATCAAGGACAGTTATGGTATCGTAATCCGCGTAAAGAATGGACGGAAATGGAATATATGATCCGCGACTGGGTAAATTGGACATGGTTATCAGGCGATCATATTGTTGAGCAGCATGTGCATAATATTGACGTTATTAATTGGTTTTCAGGTATGCACCCGGTTAAGGCTGTAGCTTTCGGCGCACGGGAACGACGTGTTACCGGCAATCAATATGATTTTTTCAGCGTTGATTTTACCTATGAAAACGGCATGCATGTTCACAGCATGTGTCGTCAAATTAACGGTTGCGTGAACAATGTATCGGAGCGCGTTCAGGGCAGTGCCGGTTATTCCAATTGCCGCAACACTATTTATAATCCGGATGGAACGGTTAAATGGAAATATGACTATGGTAAAGATGAAAACGGAGAAGAGCGTAAGCGCGTAAAAGTATCGCCTTATGATCAGGAGCATATTGATTTGGTGACGTCCATTCGAGAAAACAAACCGTATGTTGAGGCGGAGAATACGGCCATCTCCACACTCGCGGCTATTATGGGAAGAATATCGGCATATACGGGAAAAGAGGTAACCTGGGAAGAAATGATACAGTCCGATTTTCAACTGATTCCAAAAAAATATCAATTGGGCGATGTGGAAGGTATTGATAAAACTGTTCCCATTCCGGGAAAAGTTTAACATCACTTAGATACATATTACAAAAGATTAAAAAAAAGGTCTCTGCCGGGAGTCCGAGACCTTTTTTAATTAATATTTTCCGATGACATCTTTTCCGGTATCGATTAATTTACCGCCAGGTTTCCAACCGGCTGGAGCTGCCTTGCCTGGATTTTTAGCGACAACCTGCATCGCTTTAATTTGACGGATCAATTCATCGACATTGCGTCCTATCGGGCCGACCAGAACTTCAACCGCCATAATTGTACCTTCGGGGTCTATAATAAAACGGCCGCGTTGATTCAGTCCGGACTTAGGTTGCCAAACGCCGTAAGCTCTTGAAACGGCGCCGCTGGGATCGCTGGCCATCGGATATTCAACATTTTTAATGGTAGGCGATGTCTTTTTCCACATCCAATGGGAAAATTGCGTATCGGTGCTAACTGAAATTACTTCAACATTCATTTTCTTTAATTCTTTATACCTTGCCGCAACTGCGGACAATTCCGTCGGTCAGACAAAGGTAAAATCGGCCGGATAAAAACATAAGACACGCCATTTGCCCGAGTAATCCGATAATTTAATTGTTTTAATCTCATTACCCACAACAGCTGTCAATTCAAAATCGATCGCTTTCTGGCCTGGCAATGGAATCGGTTTTACGGCCATATTACCCATTGCCTTGTGCATGCCCATAAGGGCAACAGGTGCAGCAGGGGCGGACGGCGGGCCGGCAGCTTTTTTAGGCGGACTTCCGCACGGACCGAGCACTTGCGCCATTACTGTTGAAGATAACAACAATAAAAGCGAAAATATAAACAGATACTTCTTTTTCAACATCATACCTCCTTGTATTAAGTTAAGACACTCCCGGATACATAAATTTAATAAATCAATTAACTAAATCAAACACTATTTCGACAATAAAGATTTATTTCAGTATAAAAACCGAAATATTAATAAATCTATTCCGAAAAATATTAATTTTTTATTATTGAAATATTATGCGAGGATTTTTTCGCTTTATTATTACAAATATCTTCAAAGATATATAAATGAGTTTTTCCCTTGATAAATATTTGTTCTAAATTTAATTTTTCATAAATTGAATTAAATCATTTTAGAATTATGGAGAAAAAATAAAGTTGTTGTAATGCTTTATAAAAATGATTATTTTTGTGGCGTAATATTTAAATTATAAATATTAATAGAAGAGAGGTTAATATAATGCGCTTAGTCGGTATTTTTTTGACCATCATTGTTATGGCAATTATATTATGGTTTTTTAGTTTGAATTTAGACCAGTATGTTACCGTTCGCGTTTTTAATGCAACGTATGAAGGGGTAAATCTGGTAACGGTAATATTTTTGTCCGTATTGAGCGGTATTGTAATCGGCGCTTTGATGGTAGCCGCTCAAGTTATTAAAGCAAAAGCGGATGTAATTTCTATAAAGAAGCAGAATAAAAGCTTAGTTCGTGAATTGGAAAGTTTGCGTAATATTTCCATTGATGAAATTCCCGAACAGGAAATCAAACCGGATTCAAACTTATAATAATCCGTTAGTTATGTAAATGTTCGAACCATATTTTCCGGCTCGTTCCGCTTGTGCGGTTCCGCCGGGTTAGGAGTATTGGATAATGGAAGAAATGACACTCTCGGGGCAGATATTTCTCGGAATATTTATCAGCGCTGTAGTGGTGCTTCTATCATATTACATTTATTATCGCAGCAAGGAGAAAAAAGCGGATTATCGTTCTTCTTATCTTGCCGCTTTGAAATATATGGCGGAAGGGAATAAACGTCTTGCCATCGAAAAATTTAAAGAAACGGTGCGCGTTAATTCCGGAAATATTGACGCTTATATTAAACTTGGCGATCTTTTACGCAATCTGGGGTTAGTGCAAAATGCCGTTAGAATTCATCGTGATTTAACCTTACGCGGCGATTTGACCGCAGAAGACCTTCGCAAGGTCTGGTATAGTTTAAGCTTAGACTATTATGAAGCGAAAAAATACGAACAGGCTGAGCTTTATTTCGGGAAAATTTATAATGTTGCCGAATTTCGCTCTAATGTTTTACCCAAATATCTTTGGATTTTGGAAAAGAATAAGAAATATGACGAAGCCATTAATTTAATAAAAAATACGCCGCTTTTTAAGAATGAGGAGATGATAAAGAAGGCCTCGCTTTTTAAAGTAGCGGAAGGTTTACGCTTAATTAATAAATCGGAGTATAAAGAAGCGCGTATTGTTTTCAAAGACGCCTTAAAATTATATCCGCAATGTGCAGCTGCTTATGCTTATATCGGAGACGCTTATCTAAAGGAAGACAGAAAAGACGACGCCATTAAAAACTGGACGGAATTTTGTCGCAACAATCCGGAAAAAGCTTATATTTTATTTTCCCGTCTCGAGGCAGCCTGGTATGAAAAAGGGCAGTTTGGCAAAATCATAGAATTATATGAATTTATCTTGAAAAAAGATGAAGATAATTTGGACGCCTTGTTGGCCTTATGCGAAATTCATCGGAAAAAAGGAGATTACGATGCTGCTCTTGATCTGTTAACGAGAAATGAGAATATTGATGTTTCGCAAAAAATTATTCAAACGGAGATTGCCCGCCTTAAGTTTGATAAGGGGCAATACAAAGATGCGGCCGAACAGGCATTGGCTCTATTTAGCGAAAACTATCGTTCGTATAGTTGTAAAGAGTGCAAATATTCTTCCGAAGAAGTCTTTTGGATCTGTCCGAAGTGCGGCGCTTTAAATAGTAATATTTAAATATTCAAATTTGCATATTGTCCGTCGCTTAGGGAAGCGGAACTGCTTGTCGCTTGACCGGGACGAAGAATAACGGCTCTCTTATGTTTCGGAATTGTCATGTTGTATTTTAACGGATGTTGTAAGATGATAAAAATTATTTACATATTATTTATATCTTTTCTTTTATCAAGTGCAATAGCCGACGATGCACTGATGGAATTATATGATGCGCATAATTATAGCGCTCTAAAGAAGACTTTAGACAGCTATTCCGGCGCCAACTCCTATGAGATTATATTTTTCCGCGCCGTTTTTAATGAAAACAGTCAGGAAGCCAAAGCCGCTTATGAAAATGTTTTTAGTCATACAAGCGGTAAACTGAAACGTTATTCCGCCAAAAAATTAATGGATTATTATTACGCAAACGGTTATTATGATACAGCGAAAAAATATCAGAAATATCTTGTGGAAAGCGATGCGCGGGAAAGCGGGACGCAATATGAAAAATCTCCGATACCTCTAAAAACCGCAACACGAGAGGAATTGTATATTCAGGTCGGCGCATTCGGATTAAAGGAGAATGCAACCCAATTGCAAAATATGTTAAAAACACAAAATGTAAAATCAACAATCGTTGAGAAAAAAATTAACGGAAAAACCTTATTTTTGGTTTGGATTAAAGGTAAATCGGACTTTGAAAGTACGCTTAACCAAGCAAACTCTCTAAGAGAAAAATATGATCTTGATTACCGTATCATTAAAAAGTAAAGGGTTGGTATGGACTATAATGAATTAAAAACAATTCCCCTGTTTTCCGAATTAAATGATTCCGATTTAGAGGACATTACAAGGTTTGCAGTTCGGCAGACCTACAGAAAAGATAATATGGTCTTGATTGAGGAAGAAGTGGGTTCGACAATGTTCGTTATTTTAAAAGGGCGCGTAAAAATATCCCGAATAAGCGACGAAGGAAGGGAAGTGATTTTGTCCATATTGTGCGACGGTGATTTCTTTGGAGAAATGGCCATTCTTGACGGTCAAACAAGAAGCGCAAACGCCGTTACGTTGGAAGACAGCGAACTGTTATTGATTCGCCGTGAAAATTTCCTTCAAATGCTGCATAAATATCCGCAAGTCGCTATTAATTTAATTAAAGAATTAGCCCATCGCTTAAGGAAAAGCGATTCTCAAATCAAAAGCCTCTCACTGCAAAATGCGCTTGGTAAAGTAGCGTCCACTATCCTTAGAATTGCCGACGATAACGGCATTATCAAGCAGGGACAAGTTGAAATTCCCAGCCTGCCTCCTCAACAGGACCTGGCTAATATGGCCGGAACCAGCAGAGAAACTATTTCTCGCGTTATTAAAACTTTGGGAGAGATGGGCTATATCAAAAAAATGGGTAGTAAAATAATAATTTTAGATTATGAACAATTCAGACAAGATTTTTCATAGACAGAATCTAAAACAGAGATGAATAATCGAAAAAAAAACATTATAATTGTCACAAATGACCTTCGCTATGATTATCTGGTAAAATTGGTTAATATATCCGATGTAAAACTATCCCCAATTATTATTGAGCGTTTATTGGATGAAAGGTATTTTGATACGCCGCCGGATATTGTTGTTATCGATACGTTACAACTCGATAAAAGTATAATTCAATCTCTGTTAATAAAACATTCTACAGACTTGCTGGAAAAGGTGCCATTTATTTTTATTTTTCCGGCAGGGCATAACCTCGACGTTGAGAAAGAGTTCTTTAATTCTCCTTTTAATTTTTTCTTTCATGATCCTGTTGATAAAGTTATTTTTCATAATATTTTGAGAGCGGCGCTGCATATTAGCTTGCTTGAACGTAAAGTGTATTTTGACCGCGGTGTAGAAGAGGGCGAAAAACAACTTATATCCAGCATTGACCAGATTATAGAGATGAATAAAATCCGCCGTTTTGATGACGAAGCGCTTTTTCGTTCTTACTTGCAATTTGAATTTACAAAACAGATGGAGATTGTTTCCAATGTGGAAGCCGCATTTTTTGGATTAATGGGGAATTCATGGGATATCATTCGTGTAAACACGTATGATAATCCGCCGAAAATAATCAAGATTAAAGTTAAAGATAAAGAGATAATTCGTTCGTTAAAGGAAAAAACACCCGTAGTTATAAATGAATACAGCCGCCCATATAAAATAGCGCTTGAAATAGAGAAAAAATTGAATTTTAAAGTAAGAAATTTAATGTTGGTTCCGTTACAAATATTTCATAAACCTTATGGCTGCTTGTTACTAGTTAATAAAGTTGATATGCCCGGTTTTACGGATAACGATATTTTCTTTAATTCGCTTGCATTACAAAAAATTAGTTTTTATCTCGAAAATTGGTTCATAAATAATCTTGATCATGCTGTCGATAATGAGCAATTGGTTAAATTTTTGTCTCCCGAAAAGAAAATTCTCGATGAATGGAAACTATATAAACGTATGCTCTCATCCGTAGATTTCGGAGTTATTGTTTTCGGTCAGGATTTTGGAATTACTTTTATCAATAAAACAGCTCTCAGGATCTTAGATTCGGAACAGAGTAATAAAGCAAAAGAAAAATTAAGCGGTTATTTTTCGAAAGAAGATTTCCAACAATTTATTAAAATATTTGAAAGCGGTGATTTTCCTATTGTTCGACGCGAAATTTTGTTAAGCAATAAAAATGACCCTAATTATTTTATCGGTTATTCGATATACAAATTAGAGATCGACGATGAAAATAATAATTATATAATGGTTTTTTCGGAAATTTCGGATTCAAAAAGGATTCAAAGTGAAATTGTTCGAATGGATCGTATGGCCTCTCTTGGAATTTTAAGCTCGGGGATTGCCCATGAAATCAGAAATCCGCTGGCGGGTATGAAAGCCATGTCCGAAACCTTGCGTGCGGAGCTTGAACCGGATTCCGCCCATATAGAATATGTCGATCGTATTCTACGGCAGATTAACCGTCTTGATGAGTTGTTAAAGTCATTCTTTTCTTATGCTAATCCGCTTCATCCCGATCCGTCGGTTGTGCATATCCGCAGTATCATTAAAGAAGTTTTACCGCTGTTTAACAGAAAACTGCATGATGAAGGGATTACAATAAATCAACATTATGACAAAAATTTATATAAGATATTTGTTGACGCTAACCAGATTGAGCAGGTTATGTTTAATTTATTATTAAATGCCATTGACGCTATGAGCGGCGGTGGTGTTTTAACGATCGAAGCGGTAAATTGCGATAAATTTATCCCTGTCGTCGATAGAAGACGGCGTCCCATAAGCGCGTTATCGGATAAATATATAGAAATCAGGGTACGCGATACGGGAAAAGGGATTCCTAAAAATGTTCAAGATAAAATTTTCAATCCCTTTTTTACAACAAAAACTAACGGCACCGGTTTGGGCCTTGCGATTGTGTATAAAATTATTCAAAACCACGGCGGCAAAATCGAATTGTGTTCTACAGAAGGGAGCGGTACGCAGTTCTGTATCTATCTTCCCGCTTATAACGAAGAAAATGACCAAATTTTTATTGAATAAATATGCCAAAAGTAATAAGGAGATTTTATGAGTGAGAATGGATTACCTGAAAATGCTTATAGGGCATTAAAGGCCGACGAGGTCTATCAGCCGATTATTCCTGATGATAAACCGTTGCCTGAAGTTACTGTTTATTCCGTTTTATGGGGTATGTTTTATGCGGTTGTCTTTTCCGCTGCGGCCGCTTTTCTCGGCTTAAAAATTGGACAGGTTTTTGAAGCGGCAATACCGATTGCCATACTTGCCGTAGGACTATCTTCTTTAACCAAGCGTAAAAATGTATTATCGGAAAATGTCATTATTCAGTCAATCGGCGCAAGTTCAGGGGTGATAGTCGCCGGCGCTATTTTTACTATTCCCGGATTATATATTTTAGGAGTAGATGCCAATTTTTGGCAGGTTTTTTTGTCTTCTCTTTTCGGCGGTATTCTCGGTATCCTATTTCTGATACCGTTTCGTCGTTATTTTGTTAAAGATATGCACGGCGAGTTCCCTTTTCCAGAAGCAACAGCCACAACCGAAGTTCTGGTGGCAGGGGAATCCGGCGGTAAGCAGGCCAAAATACTATTAAAGGCTTTAATTGTCGGGGGAATATACGATTTTTTCGTTTCCGGTTTCGGATTATGGAAAGAAGTCGTTTCCACTCGCGTTTTTGCCTGGGGAGATAAATTATCTTCCATGTTTAAGCTGGAATTTAATATGAACATCGGCGCGGCCGTTATGGGATTGGGCTATATTGTGGGTTTAAAGTATGCGTTGATTATTGCCAGCGGTTCCTTTTTAGCCTGGTGGGTTATTCTTCCCACGATATATTATATTGGACAATTTAATCCTCAGCCTATTTTAAATGCCCTAAAGCCGATAGCTCAAATGAATCCTTCGGAAATATTCAGCCAATATGTGCGACATATAGGGATTGGGGGGATTGCTGCCGCCGGGATGATCGGGATAATTAAATCGCACAAAATTATCACTGGCGCTTTTAAGTTGGCGCTTAGCGAGTTAACGGGAAAAACACATCAGGGCGGAGAAGAAGTTAAAGCAAACCGGACACAAACCGATATTAATATGAAGTGGTGGAGCGTATTGCTCGTCAGTGCGCTGCTCGGCGTATTTGTGTTTTTTTTGTTATTAGTAGTTGAGGGTAATGTTTTATATGCCTTAACCGGTTTAGCTATTGTTACCGTAATCGCCTTTTTATTTACAACGGTTGCGGCGAGAGCCATAGCCATTGTGGGAACAAATCCCGTTTCCGGAATGACTTTGATGACCTTAATTATCTCTTCCGTGATACTGGTTTCAATCGGCTTAAAAGGGGAAGAAGGGATGCTTGCCGCTTTGATTATCGGTGGCGTCGTTTGCACGGCTCTCTCTATGGCCGGAGGGTTCATTACCGATTTGAAAATCGGTTATTGGATCGGCACTACGCCGAGAACGCAGGAACGCTATAAATTCCTGGGGACGCTGTTGGCGGCAGCATCGGTCGGCGGTGTTATTTTTATGCTGCATAAAACTTTCGGTTTCGGTCCGGGCGGCCTAGAAGCGCCGCAGGCCTCTGCTATGGCTGCCGTATTGGAACCGCTAATGACAGGACAACCGGCGCCATGGATACTTTATCTTGCCGGCGTAATATTAGCGGTAATTCTGGAGTTTATCGGTATTCCGCCTCTTGCTTTTGCTCTCGGCATGTATTTGCCGCTTCATCTTAACACGCCGATCTTGGCTGGCGGTCTTATCGCTCATTTTATAGCAAAAAGCACTAATGATGAAAAACTCAGGAGCGCAAGAAAAGATAAGGGGACTTTAATAGCATCGGGATTTATTGCCGGCGGCGCTATCATGGGCGTTGTTGCGGCGGCAATCGTCTTTATCGGTCAGGCTGTTACCGGAAACGATTCATGGAATATGATGAAGGCCATTGGAACGGAACATTGGTCGGAATCATCTTCGGCTGAGATATTAGGATTCTTTATGTTTGCCGCCATACTTTATTATATGTATCATGAGTCAAAAAAGGCGACGATTAATTAAACTGCTCGCTCCTGTCGGCGCAAGTTTATCTGTCCGTAACAGTTCGCCGCGATAAGTCTGAATAACGGCGTCTGTTCTCTTTAAACGATACTTTTACGTCGCTAAGGCGGCAATGTCTTTAGTCGCCGATTGTTCGGAATAGCTTTAATCCAAAATTTAGCCGATTACAAAAATATAAAAAATTAAGATTTAATTTTGTTGACTAAAAATGCCCTATTAAGTAAATTGAACAACTAAAATGATTGTGTGCCGGTTAATTATATGATGCTCAAAAGAAGGAAGTTGGATTTGGAAGGCAGGTTAAATCGAAGTGAAGCGAATGAGAATAAAATTAAATTTGACCGCCTGCCACGAAAAAAAGTAAAACCATTTTGGTGGTTGCTCGCCATGTTTTTGGTCGTTTTATATTTGTTGTATTTTTTAAAAAAATTTTACTAGCGCCTTGGAGGCTTAAACACCATGATTCAGATTAGCAAAATATTACAAAGCGTTCCTATTTTTAAAATGCTTAGCAAAGAAAGCATAAATTTTATTGTCGAACGGCTGAAATTTAAAACGTTTGACAGTAATAATACGATTTGCAAGGTTGGCGATCCCGGTGATGAGATGTTTATAATCATCAGCGGAAAAGTAAAAATCGTAATTTATCCGGAAGGCGTGGAAGAAGGACAGGTAGTGGCTACTTTAGGTCCGGGAGATTATTTTGGCGAAATGGCTCTTTTGACGGGAGAACCCCGTTCCGCATCGGTCATTACCGACGGTCAGGTTGAAGCCTTTGCTTTGCAACAAAAAGATTTTGATATTATTCTTGAACGCTATCCTTCCATATCGTTAAGCATGGGCAAGATTGTAAGTAAACGTCTGCGCGAAACGTTAAAGAAAGCAAGTAGCTTTCAACGTGTTGAAAAAATTGAAGTTACATCTGAAGGTCCCTCCGGAAATATTGAGGATGTCCCTATTGTCGATTTGATCAGTTTTGCCGAATCCAATTCATTAACGGGAACGATGACGGTAACCAACGGCGATAAAAAAGGCATTTTTGAATTTGAGAGAGGCGCATTGCAAAGCGTAAAACTGGGCGGTGTAAGCGACGATAAAGCTTTAGATGAAATGCTCTCTTGGGAATCCGGACATTTTCAGATTAAAGTCCGTCCGTTAACCTTAAAGCCGGAAAAGAAAGCGGAAACGACGGAAGAGATACGTAATAAAATTTTAATTGTCAATAATTCCCTTGTCGTCCGAAAAGTTATCGAACGCGCCTTTAACGGTCTCGGATATGAAGTTAACACAGCGCAGGATATTGCTTCATCGCAGAAAAATATGGAGAGCTGGGCGCCGGATATTATCATATCGGATATTAAATTGCCCGATGGAAGCGGAGTGGAGTTTGTGGAGCAAACAAGAGTGAATAAGAATATTCCTTTTATTTTTATCACGGATAATTCGATCAAGCCTGAATTTGAAGAAAAATTGAAAGAATTAGGAAATGCTGAGATAACCAAGACCCATGAAGTAAGCGAAATTGTTAAACTCGTTGAAAATATGATCTGATATCATCAATATATAATGTTCTATTTTTAATTAAGCCGGGATTTATGGAAGAAATTTTAGAGCAATTAAAAAAAATGCCCCTGTTTTCTTTGGTAAATGAAAAGGATTTAAAGGGAATAGCCGATCATCTCGAAGAAGTTTCTTTTAAAAAAGACGATATTATTATCAAAGAAGGCGACGAAGGAGACGGGTTTTATATTATTGAGGACGGATTGGTTAATGTTTTAGCTTCACTGCCCGATGAGGATGAAAATATTAAACTTTCACGTCTGAAAAAAGGCGATTATTTTGGGGAGATGTCTTTAATAACAGGCGCTCCGCGCTCCGCTACTATCGTTGCGGAGACCGACGTAAAATTACTTAAACTGTTAAAAGCTGATTTTGATACCTATATACTAAAAAATTCATCAATCGCAATTTCTCTCACCCACATTTTAAGCGAACGCTTAATTGCTTCAAATAAAGCGCTTAGGCAGCGTGAAAAGTATTATAAAGATAAGATTTTCCCGAAAGGCAATTTGAAAGAGATTGATATTATTAAACTTTTGAAATATTGCGAGGATAATTCCTTGACAGGTGATTTGATTTTACGTAATAATACTCAGCTTGCCGTTTTAAGTTTTAGAAAAGGACAAGTCGAAAAAATAGACTATAACGATAAAAATGAAAATGAAGCAATGGATGAAATAATAAACTGGAATGAGGGCGAGTTTATTATTGAACCTATCATTTTTAAAGTTGACGAAAGCGACGACGATGCAGTTGAAAAAGAAAAAGTTTCTGTTGATGAGGAAATTTTCGAAGAACCGAGCATTGAAGATTCGGCGGAATTATTTCAACGCTATTTTGAAGAGAAATTACAAGAAATTATTGCTTTTGCCGGTTCAAGAACCCTTAAAAGCGTTGTCGAAAACAGTTATAAAAAATTTGATAAATATTTTGATTTGAAAAAAATACTTTCGATTAAAATCCATCCCGAGCTTAAAGTAAAAATGTTAAAAGGGGGGGGAGTTGACGATAAGGTAACCTTGTCGCTCGCGGTCCTTTTAAGCGATATTATCAGCTCGATTGAAGATGATGTTTTTGGGATTCAATTTTGGGAAGCGGATTCCGTTGATGTACGTATCAACAGCTACCTTAAATCCAAACAGTTTTTTGATTATTATGAACAGGCTGGCGATTTTACCCACATGTAACGCTTTTTAGCAGCTTTTTTCCAAATGATCCTTTAATAAATTAAAAGCGTCTTCCGGTGAATTTACAAAGGTAAATAGTTCCAAATCTTTCGGCGAAATAGTTCCCCAGCGCGCCATAGCTTCGAAATCTATAATTTCTTTCCAGTAATCCTGTCCGAATATTAAAATAGGCAAGTCTTTCTCTATTTTTCTTGTTTGGATTAAGGTTAATAATTCCATTAATTCGTCCAGAGTGCCAAATCCGCCCGGAAATATAATCAAGGCTTTGGCTAGGTAGGCAAACCAGTATTTACGCATAAAAAAGTAATGAAATTCCATAATAAGATCATGCGAAATATAGGGATTTGGCTCCTGTTCCATGGGCAAAGAAATATTTAGGCCGATTGATTTTCCCTTAGCGAGATGGGCGCCTTTATTGGCCGCTTCCATTATGCCTGGCCCGCCACCGGAACATATATAGCAATTTTGTTTGCCTTTGCCTTTTTCCAAACTCCAGGCGGTAATTAAACGCGAAAGTTCAACGGCGTCTTCATAATATTTGGAAAGGCGTAAATGGAGCCGCGATAAGGAGAGAGCTTGTTCATTTTCCGGCGTCGGATTTTTTTCCGTAATTTCAACAAGCTCTTTTAACTCTTTTTTGGCGTCTTCGCGCGATTTAATACGAGCCGATCCGAAAAAAACAACCGTAGAATTGATATCTTGCTCTTTAAACCGCGATTGCGGTTCAATAAATTCCGATAGAATCCGAATGGGACGAGCCTCCGGACTGCTTAAAAAATCGGGATTTTTATAGGATTTAACCATTTTTTTCTTAATCTTCATTGCCGTGACTCCTGCGTCGTTAATCAATTATGTCTAATAAATTATCACACTGTTCACTTAAACGCAACATTTCCGCTTTATAATCCTTTAGGAATGAATTGTCGTCAATGTTGCCCAATACGTTTTCCATCTCTTCTTCGGAGTGATAGGTCATAATGCGAAACGGATTGGTATAATCTTTCTTACGCGAGGCATAGGCCGATTCATATAACTCGAGTGCAGTTTGCTTTCCTTCTTGTAAGTACAATTTTATATCGGATACCGTAATATCATTAATTGATTTATCCTCTGTTTTTAACAAACAAAAAATTCCGTGGCCGGCGCGCAGGGAAGGATAAGATTTTTCGATGTCGTTATATCGTTGATGTAAGGATTTCCATGAATCAATATGGCCTGTTTTAATATCTTTAAAAAGCGCAGTTAGATCATGGTCGTTGATTAATTGTCCTCCAATATTATGCCATTTTCTTTGCGGTTCGATAAAATTGTTTTTAAGTTCTTTCAAATCTATTTTGGTATTGTTATTTAAAAACAGATTTACCAATTCGCGAATACCGTAAAAACGTATCATTTTACGGTATAAACGGATTCCTTGCAGAGGTTTATATACATAGGCTTTATTGCCGTGAATTACGCCGTCAATCTCTAAATAATTTTTTTTATCGACGAGTTCACTCTCGGCAAGTTCGTTTATTTTTCCGTGGAAATTATATGTATTTTTAATAATATCGAATAAAATATTACTGCCTCTAAGCATCTCTTCAACGGTGTCGGGGGCCAAAAAATCAAATTCGATATGCTGCTCTTTTATGTGGCGTTTGTCTCTTTTTTTAAATTTCCAGACATTGCGCGCTAAGGCGTACATATTGTTTTTAAACCAATATCCCGGATAAATTTGTATGGCATTGTCGTCATTTTTTACGCTGACAAGGGAGAAGGGCAGCGTTATATTCATTTCCGTGTTATAATTGCCTTTTGCAATAATAGTAAAAGAGGCAAACAGGGAGTTATGTTTAAAATTTGTCTCTAAACCGGGCCAGAATCCGCGTCGGGCGATAATTTCACCGTCCGCCGCTCTGGAATTATGGTTGGAACCGATAGTTGCGCCTGCGGCAATATTGGATTGTCCCATAACGGTAGAGGCAATTAAAAAGGAGTTATTATGGTGCTGCTCATGAAAAGGGAAAATAATATTGCTTAACAGTTCACAGCAGGAAATAGTGGAATTGTCGCCGAGAAAAGAGTTGATCAGCCGGGCGCCGTATTTTAGTTGTACGTTGCGTCCCGTTTGAAAGCGGATGGCCTTAACGCCGTAAAATATTTTATTAGCGTAACCGATAATGCCGTTTACCAGTTCTACGCCCTCGCCAATCTGAGTCGCCTCGTTTTTACTCGATTGAATGGTCAAATTCTTTAATTTGTTCGCGCCTTTTATGTATGCGTGTTCGCCTATATAACAATCTTTAATAATGCGCGTATTTTTGATAACGGTTTTATCTCTTACATATCCCAAAGTAAAATAATCGTGATCAAACATATTATCGGTAAATTCTTTGAACTTTTGCGTTACGGTTTTATCGTTGCGAAAACCGGACCAAAGATAAGCGTCGGCGGGCAGCATGTCTTGAAAAGGCAAAATTTTACGGCCGCCGTTTTCATTGGCTACTTCTAACCATACGCGCACTTCTTCCTTTTCGCCTTCGCGGATAATACCGTTGCCGAATTTAGCATTGTCAACGGTATGCATCTCGTCTATATTGAAAAGAATGCATTGCGAGCCGATTACGTAATGCGAAAGATAATGGACATTGCGCATGGCCACATTATCGCCGATATCGCAAGAAATTATGGTGCAGTTATCTAAACCGACAGGAAGACGCAATTTATGAAAATCAAGATAATTGGGCGTAAGATCGCCGATTCTGACCAGACCGGCAAAATGGCAGTTGCGCACGAGCGAAGGGTCAAAGTTATCGGAAACCTGTACCGAATCCCACTGGCTCGCCGTGTTACTGTTTTTTACAAGGCGTTCGATTTCGGATGAAGTTAATGCTCTGAATTTTTTTCTATGAGATAATTTGTTTCGTTGTTCAATGGCGCTATTTAATTCTGCCGATTCAACAATGGTTGGTTCGTCGCTTGAATACATGACAACTTCAGACATAAAGGCACCCCGTTATTTCATAATAATATTGAAATTACATTTTTTATTCGGAGATGAGTTTATAAAAAAAGATTAATAATCTTTTTTTCAACAGCATGTAAAGTTACGAATTTTATCATTTAAGTTTACTAATGTAGGTCACATTATTAAACAAAAAGACAAAATAGTTTTTCAGAAAATTAGATTAGGATATATATTTTCATCCTTGTCATAAAAAATGTTTTATATTATGGGATTTTTGCATTGGAACGGTGAACTGTTAAAGTTCATCTATTAAGTTAACCATTTCCATTGCCGAAAGCGCCGCGTCCCAGCCTTTGTTGCCCGCTTTAGTGCCTGCTCGTTCAATAGCCTGTTCAATGGAATCGGATGTAATAATTCCGAAAATTACCGGCGTACCGCTGTTGAGAGAAACTTGTGCGATTCCTTTTGAAACTTCGGCCGCTACATAGTCAAAGTGAGGCGTTGCGCCGCGAATTACGGCGCCAAGGCAAATTACGGCGTCATAACTGTTTTTATCGGTCAATTTTTTTGCAACCAAGGGTATCTCAAACGAGCCCGGTGTCCAGGCGACGGCGATATCCTCGTCTTTACAGTGATGCCGCCTCAGGCAGTCGATAGCCCCTTCCACTAATTTTGATGAAATAAACTCATTGAAACGTCCGGCGACGATAGCAAATTTTTTGTCTTTTGCCGTTAATTTTCCTTCGATTTTCTTTATCATAATTTCTCCCGAATTTATATTTTACATTGTTTAATAATGCGGAGATTGTTTGGTAAACAAATAGTGCCCCAGTTTTTCTTTTTTTGTTTTTAAATATTTTTCATTTATGGGATTGGGACAAATTTCTATGGGCACACGATCGGCTATTTCCAATCCATATCCGCTTAATCCCACAATTTTCTTAGGATTATTAGTCAATAGTTTGATCTTTTTTATACCAAGGTCCGTCAGTATTTGCGCCCCGATCCCGTAATCACGCAAGTCGGCCTTGAACCCCAGCGCTTCGTTAGCTTCAACCGTGTCTTTACCTTCTTCCTGCAGCTTATAGGCTAATAGCTTATTGGTTAAGCCGATCCCGCGACCCTCTTGCCTCATATACAAAAGAACGCCTCGGCCTTTCTCTTCTATCATTCTCATGGCTGTAGCGAGTTGATCGCCGCAATCGCAGCGCATGGAACCGAATACGTCGCCCGTGAGACATTCGGAGTGAACGCGTACCAACACAGGCTCATCGCTTGTAATATCTCCTTTAACCAAAGCAAGATGGTGTTCATGTTCGTCTAATTTATTTACATAGTGATGCAGCTTAAAGGTGCCGTATTTTGTAGGCAGATTTACAACCACTTTGCACTCTATCAATTTCTCTTTTTTGCGACGATATTCAATAAGTTGTTCAATAGTGATTATTTTTAATCCGTGTTTTCGGACAAACTTCATCAGATCATCAACGCGCGCCATAGTGCCGTCGTCGTTGATGATTTCACATAAAATACCGGCCGGTTGCAGGCCGGAAAGACGCGCCAAATCGACCGCCGCTTCGGTATGACCAGCTCGGCGTAAAACGGCTCCTTTTTTAGCGATTAAAGGAAAGATATGTCCGGGACGAACCAGATCGTCCGGTTTTGTCTGCGCATCGGTTATGGTTCGTATGGTTTGAGTGCGGTCAAAAGCGGAAATTCCGGTTGTTGTGTTTTTAACGGCGTCAACGCTCACCGTAAAAGCCGTATGATGCAATGATGTATTGTCGTTTACCATTTCGTGTAATTCAAGTTCTTTAGCCCGCTGTTCCGTTATGGCGACGCAAAGCATTCCTCGCGCTTCGCGAATGATAAAATTTACATCGTCGGGACGAACAAGTTCGGCGGCCATAATGAGATCGCCCTCGTTTTCACGGTCTTCGTCGTCCACGACTACAACCATTTTTCCTTTTTTTATATCTTCTATTGCCTCTTCTATGGAGTTGAATTTATTCATCATTAATAACCCATTTTTTTGAACCATTCATCGCTGTACAGCGAATTTTCTGATGTATTATTTGAAAATTTAAGCATGTTTTCGATGTATTTAGCCAAAACATCGGTTTCAATATTTATTTTATCGCCTGTTTTTTTATAACCCAGCGTTGTATTTTTCCATGTATGGGGGATAACGGAAACGGCTATCGTCAATCCCTTGATTGCCGCAACGGTAAGACTAATGCCGTCCACGGCAACGGAGCCTTCATCGATAATATATCTTCTGATTGTTTCCGGGATAATAAATTCCAACAAATAATTATCGCCCAATTTTGTTATATTATTAATACGGGCAATAGCATTTATATGGCCTTGAACTAAATGTCCGCCAAGACGATCTTGAAGCTGTAAAGCCCGTTCAAGATTCACAGCGCTTCCTTTTATTAACAAATCGATCGTTGTCTTTTTTAAGGTTTCGCCTACGGCTTCAACCCAAAAATTATCATTTGCCAATTGTGTAACCGTCAGACAAACGCCGTTTACGGCAATGGAATCGCCAATATTGGTATCTTCTGTGATTATCTTAGCGCGAATATTGAGACGCTTGCCGCCGGGGATATGGCTGATTGCTGCTATTTGTCCGATTTCTTCGATTATTCCGGTAAACATAATATTGTTTATTCTTTAAGAGTAAATTCTTTTGTTAATAGGACTCGAATTTTTGTCTTGCAACTTCTTTGAATTTATTATTCAGTTTTTCTTTAAATTCTTTTCCAACCTCATCAAATGTTTGTAATAATTCGGAAAAAGTATTATTTCCTCCTATAAAGTCCCAGTATTCATCGCCCACTAAAAAATCATTTGGCGCGTCCATCATACCTGATTCCGTGAATCTTGAGTATGGTTCGGGATGGTAGGGATTATAGGGGAAAGCCAAAAAGACGCTAATCGGTTTGCGTTTTCTTGCCACCCATTCCAATAGTTTCGTTTTACTTTTTTCAAACACATCTATATTTGGCTTCACGGTCTTAATCTCAAAATAAAATTCTTCATTGCCTCTTTTCATATAAAAGTCGGCAATATTACCAGATTTTTGAAACGTACCATTTTCCGATGCCGCCGATAGTACTTCCTTTTTTTCCAATTGAATATCAGCTTTTCTGTTGCCGTTTCTTAATTGAATAATAATATTATCTATTACGGTTCTCTGTCGTTCCGATATTACGCCGCCCATTCCATAATTTCGAAAACATTCATTAGATGTTTCCGATGCAATAATTACCGAAACATCTTCGTAAATAGACATGCCGAGCGTTGTTGCTAATGAATGTATAAACGAATAGGCTGCAATTTTTTCATTATCCTGTATTAATCGCGCTAAAAAGGGCATTGAAGATGTTTCTCGTCCGTAACGATCTAACTTTTTTTCTATTTTATCGCTAAGTAATAGCTTTATTTTATCTTTTTGCTGTTTTGAAATAGGCATAATTAATTTTCCTTCAAATGAAAAATAATTTCAGCGTAAGCGCCTTTATCTTTTTCCGTCCTATTCAAAACAGGTCGTTTATATTGATTAATAATTCTCATTCCCGATTTTTTCGCTATTGTTGGATATATATTGTATTTATCATTTGCGACAAGAAAAATATCGTAATCGTTTTGTAAAAATTGTTTTGAGTTTATCAGTACTGCTGTAATGCCTTCTATATACGATTCTCTGGCTTCTTTACCTTGTCCTTTATATAAAGGACCTATTTCAAGCTCGTCATTTCTTTCAAAACCGAATAAGTCATAGGCATAAGCATGCTGTTCATGGTAATTGATTAAACCGACATAAGGCGGACTCGAAAAGATACCTTTAATTTTTTTGCGTTTTGTCAGTTCGGCAAATTTTTTATCCTTTTTATCCAATTCTGAAAATATATTAATATTCTGTGAATTGCCTTGTAATGCAATTTGGAATGTATTTGTCCTCAAATTACTAAATTCTTTTAAACGTTTTACGGTATCTTTACAATATCTATCCCACCATGAAAAAATAGAGAACAATGGTTTGCAAATTTTACCATGTTTTCTGCAATAGTAGGTTTGTGTAACCGGTTCTTTAAGCGTTGCCAAATCGGCGTGAGTTGTTGCCCTGCAAGAGCGCATTGTGCGACTCAAAATTATTGTCAATATTCTTTTTGTCGCCGGGTTTTTTACTACTTTTATTTGTTCAAAAACAAAGTCGATTTCTTCTTTTACCGGTTTTAAATACCATTTCCCCATAAAACCGCTGCTTGTATCTTGTCTGATCTCAAGTTTGTGTTTTTTTATTAAATAGTTAAATGTTTTTAAAAATGTTTCCGATTTTTCCTTTGTATAAGTTCTTTCGTCAATTTCTTTTTCTCTTACTTTTATTTTAAATTCGGGCGAAGGGAAAAACTTTTTGTTATAAATATTTAATTCTTCAAGAAGTTCTTGTTCAAATTTTATGTTATTTGAATGCCTAATATAAGCTCTTAAATTATTTGTTATATTCTTTATTTCATTTTCTAAATCAAGAAAATCAACTTTTGCGATTTTTACATTAGATATAAGCGTATTGAATGCTGATATATCGACGCCGATTGCGTGTATTCCCAATTCATTCGCCTGAACAAGAGTGGTTCCGCTTCCTGCAAACGGATCAAGAATAATATCTTCTTTGTGAAAATAGATATCCTTTTTAAACTCATCGGTGTGAGAATCCAAAAAGTATTCAACAAGTTGCGGTATAAATTTTCCTTTGTACGGATGCAATCTATGTATGTGTTTTGTTGTCTCTTTTTCTTTTAAGTGGTCAAACGACAACGCCCAGTTTAAATCATGCCCTAATTTTTCTTTCCAAGACGTTTCTCTCAGGCCTTTGTAACTTTTATAATAGTTAATTAGCTCTTGCTTGTTAACGGCAGTTGAGCCGTTGAAACCGTGCTTTTTTATTTTTCCATATTGAATAAGATAAGAAATATTGGAGGCTGTTATATTTTTGTTAAAATATTTACTCGCCCATTCGCTTGCTTCTTTTATTGTTAATAATTCGTTCATTTAAAATTCCTTTTTCAATACAATCTTCAAATCTTCCCCCAACCTGGTAACAGATTCAATGGCCATTTTGACGTTTTTGTGCAATTTAAACGCCGGCAATCCTTCACCGAAAATTTTCGGTGATTGCAATAAAATAAGTTCGTTAAAGCAGTTATCTTGTAATAAACGAGAAGAAATCTCCTGTCCGCCTTCCACCAAAACAGAAGTGATTTTTTGCTCAGCTAACACGGAAAAAATATGAGAGAATGGTATAACGCCGTTCTTATCGCCCTGCAAGGTAATAATGGTTGCTTTTTTTTTGCTAAATAAAACTTTGTCTTTTTCGCCGGCTTTATTCGACGTAAATAAAATTGTATTTTCGTCAAACAATTTCGCCTGAGGGTTGCTTTCCAGTAAACCGTCTATGACTATTTTACGTGGATTTCTGCCTTTTACGGCTCTTACGGTCAAAGACGGGTTATCTATATTTACCGTATTCGCGCCGATCATCACCGCATCGTAAACAGAGCGCAGACTGTGAACAAATCTTTTGGCT
Source organism: uncultured Calditrichaceae bacterium (assembly GCA_964424545.1). GTDB lineage: Bacteria > Calditrichota > Calditrichia > Calditrichales > Calditrichaceae > JAUVIB01. The sequence continues at coordinate 2,483 of CAYRJN010000032.1, read as the reverse complement.
TTAATGCCGGTTATGGCTGTTTGGGCGCCTTTTCGGGCGGTTATTTTACCGTCGAGCGATTGCGCAATCTTTAGCGTGATAAAAGGCCGTCTATATTTTACAAAATTAAAATAAAAGCGGTTTAATTTTTCGCCTTTCTTTTCAAAAACGCCGCTAACGACTTCAATCCCTGCTTTTCGTAATTGTTCAATCCCTTTGCCTGACACATTGGGATTGGGGTCGATATTACTGATCACTACCCGTTTTATACCGTGACTGATTATTAACGGGGTGCAGGGCGGCGTTTGCTTATTAGTATGACAGCAAGGTTCGAGATTACAATAAAGCGTCGCTCCCCGCAGATCAATATCGCGGACTTTTGAGATAGCGTCCGCTTCCGCGTGAGCCTCGCCGTACTTTTTATGCCATCCTTCGCTGATAACTCTGCCGTTTTTAACGATTACGGCGCCTACCAACGGATTGGGGCTAACGCTGCCCGCGCCCCGCCGAGCTAAACTAAAACATCGATTTATGAAATGCTTATCATAAGAGTCGTTTTTATTTGTTTTGTTAATGATCTTTTATAGCCTTTAATATTTTATGCAATTACCATTAAAATTTTTTGACATAAAGTCAAAAAAACGTATGGCCAAAGATACGATTATTCTAATAATTATACAAGAAAATAGCGTTAAAAGTTGGAAAGATTCATTAATGTCTTATAAATTACGGGCAGCCTAATCGCAGAGGTTAATCGCAGTATAAATGCTTAAAAATTCAACCGTTAAAAAAGTTTGTTTTTTTATTTGACTTTAAGGTGTGCATCCGATATATTCCAACCACTTTTAGAGCATGCGCCTGTAGCTCAATTGGATAGAGCGTTGGATTCCGGTTCCAAAGGCTGGGGGTTCGATTCCCTCCAGGCGTACAACTAATCTATTACATAATAATGTTGAGAAGGAAATAAACCTAATGGCCGATAAAATTACGCCGAGACACGTAGATTATTCACGTTGGTACACCGATGTGATTATACAAGGCAAATTAGCGGATTATTCGCCGGTTAAAGGCGCTATGGTTATTCGTCCCAATGGATATGCCATTTGGGAAAAAATACAACAGAATCTCGATAGAATGTTTAAAGAAACAGGCCATGAAAACGCCTATTTCCCACTTTTGATTCCCGAAAGTTTTATGCATAAAGAAGCGGAGCATGTGGAGGGATTTTCTCCGGAATGCGCGGTTGTTACTATCGGGGGCGGTCAGGAGCTTGAGGAAAAATTGTATATTCGTCCCACTTCCGAAACAATTATTTGGGCAATGTATAAAAAATGGATTATGAGTTATCGCGATTTACCGATTTTGATTAATCAGTGGGCTAATGTGTTGCGTTGGGAAATGCGCACTCGATTATTTCTACGTACATCGGAATTCTTATGGCAGGAAGGTCATACCGCCCATGAAACGGCGGAGGAGGCCGAAGAAGAAACCATGAAAATGGTAAATGTTTATAAAACCTTTGTAGAAGATTATCTTGCCATTCCCGTTATTGCGGGCAAGAAATCGGATTCGGAAAAATTTGCCGGAGCGCTACATACCTATTCCATAGAAGCGATGATGCAGGATCGCAAAGCTCTGCAGGCCGGTACCAGCCATAATCTCGGTCAAAATTTTGCCAAAGCCTTTGATGTACAGTTTCAGAACAAGGAAGGCGAACTTAGCTATGTTTATGCAACGTCATGGGGCGTTAGCACGCGTTTAATCGGCGCTTTGATTATGGCGCACAGCGACGACAGGGGATTAGTGCTACCGCCGCGTGTCGCCCAAAAACAGATTGTTATTGTGCCTATCTGGCGCGGCGATGAAGAGAAATCCGCCGTGCTTAATTATGCCGAAAGGGTTTTTGACGAATTGAAAACGAAATATAAAGTAATCTTTGACAGTCGGGAACAGTTTAAGCCCGGATATAAATTTGCCGATTGGGAATTACAAGGTGTCCCCGTTCGTTTAGAGATTGGACCGAAGGATGTGGATAAAGATCAGGTTGTCCTTGTTCGTCGCGATACGATGAAGAAAAATTTTGTAAACGTAAAAAATATTCTTAGTGAAGTTACAAGCGAACTTGACAATATGCAGAAGGATATGTTTAACAAAGCGCTTGACTTTAGAAAAGAGAATACGCATGAAATAGATGAATATCGTAAGTTGACCAAATTCTTCGGCGGCAAGGGGGGATTTGCCATGAGTCATTGGTGCGGCAATCCCGAATGTGAAGAGAAAGTTAAATCGGATACCAAGGCGACTATACGCAATATTCCTTTTGACAGAAAAGCGGAAAAAGGGAAGTGCATTGTTTGCGGCGGCGAGTCCGACGGGCGCGTGATTTTTGCCAAAGCTTATTAGAAAATGATTAAACCGATTTAAAAATCGGATAATCGTAATAGTTCATTCGAAATAAAAAAGAAAATAATTATGTATTATCAAAGGAAATCGTTCGGAGTAGG
>CAYRJN010000031.1:0-25213 GCA_964424545.1 uncultured Calditrichaceae bacterium | reverse complement strand
TAACGGTCGAAAACAGGTCGCTTTGGCGGCGGCGGCCATCGGGCCGGGTTCCTTTACGGGGCTGCGCATCGGATTAAGTTTTGCACAGGGCTTTTGTTACGGGCGAAATATTCCCATTGTCGGCATTTCCAATCAGCAAATATTAGCGGCCCAAAGCGTAAAAAGCCAAGGTAAACTTTATACGATCATTGACGCGCGGCGTAATGAGTTTTTTGTAGCGGAACATAATAAATTATCCGAATACCGGAGCGAAATTAAAAGCCATCATATTGTTAACAAAGAGGCGCTTGCGGATTATATTGCCGCCGGTTCGGAAATTATTTTTATGCGCGGCGCAAAATTTGAAGAGAGCGTCCGTCAATCGTTAAAAGATAAAAATTGTCTATTGCATAAACGCGGCTATTCCGCGGCGCTTTTGGCGGCAATCGCTTATGAACAATATAATCTCTTTGGCGGCGATGAGGCGGATACGCTGGAGCCGATGTATGTGCGCGCTTTCGCCGGGGTCAATTGAAGGCCGACAAGATGCCTTATCATATCCGGCCCATGGAAAACAGGGACATTGCGCCGATAACGGAACTTGAAAAACAACTATTCAATGATCCATGGCCGCAACGCAGCTTTGAAAATGAATTAAAAAACAGAAAAATTTCGTTTTCTTTTGTATTGGAAAACGAAAATCGCATAATCGCCTATTTGATAAGCTGGTGTTACGCCGGAGAACTGCATATCGGCAATATTGCCGTAGACAACGCTTTCCGGCGCAAGGGATTGGCGCAACGTTTATTACGCCATATTTTCCAGGTTTGCGATAACTATAAGGAGGCGTTTCTTGAAGTGCGCGAATCAAATCGTGCGGCCATTGCCCTGTATCTCAAATTGGGTTTTGAAGTTTTAGCCGTTCGGCGCGCCTATTATTCCGACGGCGAAAACGCCTTGATCATGAAAAAAACAAACAGCAAGTAGAAGGAACAATCTATGGATTGGTTTAAACGCAAAAAAGAGGTCACGCAGACCGCTAAAAAAAAAGAGATGCCGGACGGATTATGGATTAAATGCGACCAGTGCAGCGAAATCATTTATAAAAAGGAACTGGAAAAACGCTATTATGTCTGCCCCAAATGCGATAATCATTTTCGCATCGGCAGCGATATCTACGTCAAGATTCTCTTCGACAAGGATACGTTCAAAGAATTTAACGGGAATATTCAGTCCGAAGACCCCCTGAACTTTAAAGATTTTAAAAAATACAGTGAAAAATATAAGGCAACGGTGAAGAAAACAGGCTTAAACGACGCCGTGGTAACGGGCATTGGCCATATTGAAAATCGTCCGGTTACGGCCGCTTTGATGGATTTCAAATTTATGGGCGGAAGTATGGGGTCGGTGGTCGGCGAGAAAATTTCTCGCGCAATCGATAAAGCCATCGAGACAAAAAGTCCGCTGATTATTTTATCGGCCTCGGGTGGCGCGAGAATGCACGAAGGTATTTTAAGCCTGATGCAACTTGCCAAAACAAGCGCCAAACTGGCTTTGCTCTCCAAAGCGGGATTGCCCTACATCTCTTTATTAACCAATCCTACAACCGGCGGCACTACGGCCAGTTACGCCATGCTGGGCGATATTCATATTGCCGAACCGAACGCTTTGATCGGATTTGCGGGCCCGCGCGTGATTAAGCAGACCATCGGGCAGGACCTTCCGGAAGGTTTTCAACGTTCGGAGTTTCTGTTAGAGCACGGATTTATTGACGTTATTGTGCACCGGCATCAATTAAAACAACGTATCGCCGGTTTTCTTGAATTTTTTGACCATAAAAATAAAATATGAAAAAAACATCCATACTGGTAACCAATGACGACGGCATTTTTGCATCCGGAATAGCCCAGCTAAAAAAAGACCTTACGGAAATCGGCGAGGTAACGGTCGTAGCGCCCATCAGCGAAAAAAGCGCAGTGGGGCACGCAATCACTATCTCCGATCCCCTGCGCGTTGTAGAAGTGGAGCGCGAAGGAGCCTTTTTCGGATACGGCGTTAACGGCACGCCGGCCGATTGCGTTAAGCTCGGTATTCGCTGTTTAATGGAACGCAAGCCCGATATTGTCGTCAGCGGAATTAACCAAGGATCAAATACAGCCATTAATATCATCTATTCGGGTACGGTTTCAGCCGCGGCGGAAAGCATAATTATGGATATTCCCGCTATTGCCGTTTCCCTAACATCATATAACCATAAAGATTTTTCTTACGCGGGCAAAATTGCCAGACATATCAGTCTGCAGGTTTTACAAAAGGGACTGCCCGAAGGCGTGCTGCTAAACGTTAATGTACCGCCCCTGCCGGAAGAAAAAATCACGGAGGCCGTGGCAACCCGTCAGGGTAAAGGTAAATATGAAGAAGCCTTCGACAAACGCGTTGATCCCAATAATCGCACCTATTACTGGTTGACCGGGAAACGCATGATTCTTGATTTTGATGATGATATTGACGACGTAGTTGTGATGAACAACAAGGTATCCGTTACACCGATTCATTATGATTTAACCCATTATGATTTTTTAAAGGAATTGAGTACATGGCAGTTGAAACCATGAAAGAAAAACAGCACGAAACCATTATTATTCTCGATTTCGGTTCGCAATATACGCAGTTGATTACGCGCCGCGTGCGCGAGCTTGGCGTTTTTTCCGAAATATTACCCTACAACGCCGGTTTTGAAGAAATCCGAGACAAAAAACCCATCGGTATTATTCTATCGGGAGGTCCGGCTTCGGTTTATGAAGACGGCGCACCGCATATCGGCAAAGAGATTTTTGAATTGAACGTGCCCGTGTTGGGCATCTGTTACGGCTTACAGCTTATCACCTATCTTTTCGGCGGTAAAGTCGCTCCGTCCGATAAACGGGAATACGGTCTGGCCAAATTAAAAATCATTAACGACAGCAAGCTTTTTAAAGATATCTCCGACAATAGCCGCGTTTGGATGAGCCATGGCGATAAAATAACCGAGCTGCCGCCGTCTTTTGAACCCATCGCGCAGACGGATAACTCGCCTTATGCCGCCATTCATTCTGAAAACGATCGCTATTTCGGTTTACAGTTCCATCCCGAAGTCTTGCATTCCGAAAAGGGCAAAGATATATTGCGTAACTTTTTATACGAAATTTGCCGCTGCAGGGGAGATTGGTCGGCGGAATCCTTTATAGACGATACCATTGCCAAAGTACGCGAAGAAACGGAGGGCAAACGCGTCCTGCTCGGTTTAAGCGGCGGAGTCGATTCCAGCGTTGTAGCGATTCTGCTTCACCGCGCTATCGGCGATAATCTTCATTGTATTTTCATTAATAACGGTCTGCTGCGGTATAATGAAGCCGAAGAAGTGGAGAAAACTTTTCGCGATAATTTTAATATAAATCTTTCCGTAGTCGACGCCAGCAGCCGATTTTATGATGAACTTAACGGCGTTACGGATCCGGAAATCAAACGAAAAAAGATCGGCAATACATTCATTAAAGTATTTGAAGAAGAGGCCAAAAAGCTAGGCGCCTTTGATTATCTCGCTCAAGGCACGCTCTATCCCGACGTTATCGAAAGCGTTTCATTTAAAGGCCCTTCCGCCACCATAAAATCGCATCATAATGTGGGAGGCTTACCGGACAAACTTAAATTCAAACTCATCGAACCGCTACGGGAATTGTTTAAAGATGAAGTGCGCGAAGTGGGTCGTAAATTGAACATTCCGGAGTTTATTCTGGGGCGTCATCCTTTTCCCGGTCCCGGTCTTGCCGTGCGCATTATGGGCGAAATTACGGAAGAGCGTGTAAGGCTTTTGCAAAAAGCGGACGCCGTCTATATCGAGGAGATTAAAAAGGCCGGCATTTATGACGAAATCTGGCAGGCTTTTGCCGTATTATTGCCTGTGCAAACCGTAGGCGTCATGGGCGATCAGCGCACTTATGAAAAAGTTATCGCTTTGCGGGCGGTAACCAGCGCCGACGGTATGACGGCCGATTGGTATCCGATGCCCCACGATGTTTTGGGGAAAGTTTCTAATCGAATAATAAATGAAGTGCGCGGCATAAACCGTGTGGTTTACGATGTCAGTTCCAAACCGCCGGCAACCATCGAATGGGAATAAATAAAGGATAAAACTATGTGTGGAATTGTCGCCTATTTGGGGAATAAAAAAGCGGCTCCTATTCTCCTTGAAGGGTTAAAACGGCTTGAGTATCGCGGATATGATTCCGCTGGTATTGCCGTACAGACGATGGAAGGATTGGAAATTATAAAACGCTCCGGAAAAATTCATAATCTGGCGTCGGTCGTTAATAAAAACATTCCCACAGGCACCGTCGGGATCGGACATACGCGCTGGGCTACCCACGGCGAACCGAATAAAAAGAACGCTCATCCCCACACGGACGGTAAAGGAAATCTCGCCCTGATTCATAACGGCATAATTGAAAATTTTTCTTCTTTAAAAAAAGCGCTGGAAAGTAAAGGACATAAATTTATTACCGATACCGATACGGAAGTTATCGCCCATCTGATTGATGAAATGTATGAGGGCGATTTTGAAGACGCCTTCCGCCTTGCTCTCGCCGAATTAAAAGGAACCTACGGCCTGGCAGTGATCACAAAATATGCGCCGGGTAAAATATTTATTGCCCGTAAAGGCAGTCCCATTGTGGTGGGCATCGGCGAGGGCGAATTTTTTATCGCGTCGGACGTAACTCCGCTTGCCCCCTTCACGCAGAATGTCTTCTACCTTGACGACGATGAAATGGCTGTTGTGACCAAAGAGGGTATAACCACCAAAACCATATATAACGAGCTGGTTGAAAAAGAGGTTAAAGAGATAGGCTTTGAAGTTGAGGCTATCGAAAAAGGCGGTTTCCCTCATTATATGCTCAAAGAAATTTTCGAACAGCCCAAAACCATTATGGACGCCATGCGCGGCCGTTTGATCAACGAAGAGGGTTTAGTTAAACTCGGTGGTTTGGCCGATATGGAAGAAGAACTTGTTAATGCAAAAAAAATCCATTTTCTCGCTTCAGGAACCTCGTGGCATGCGGCGCTTATCGGCGAATATCTAATTGAAGAGTTTTGCCGCATTCCCGTTGAGGTGGAATACGCTTCCGAATTTCGATACCGCAACCCCATTATCGGAAAAAACGAACTTATTTTTGCCCTTTCCCAATCGGGCGAAACGGCGGACACGCTGGCTGCTTTGCGCGAGGGTAAGCATAAAGGCGCGCCGGTACTCGGTATCGTTAACACGGTGGGCTCCACTATTCCGAGAGAAACAAGAGCCGGCGTTTATATACATGCCGGACCTGAAATCGGCGTGGCCAGCACCAAAGCCTTTACGTCGCAGGTTACGGTTCTCATACTAATTACGTTGATGATCGCCCGTCGACGTGACATGTCCGTGGTTAAGGGCAAACAGATGATTGACGAGCTTCTGAAAATCCCTGAAAAAGTAGAATCGATACTGGCGCAAAATGATTTGATCAAAGAAATGGCCCGCCAATTTATAAACGAACGAAATTTCCTTTATCTCGGAAGGGGCGTTAATTTTCCGGTCGCTCTCGAAGGAGCCCTAAAGCTAAAAGAAATTTCATATATCCATGCCGAGGGTTACCCTGCCGCGGAGATGAAACACGGCCCTATTGCCCTGATTGATAAAAATATGCCGGTGGTGTTTATCGCTTTAAAAGACACTATTTATGATAAAATTTTAAGCAATATCGAAGAGGTTAAAGCGCGCAAAGGACGGGTTATCTGTATTGCCAGCGAAGGCGATACGGTAATTAAAAAATATGCCGATCATGTCATTTATATTCCCGAAACACTGAACGCCTTAACGCCGCTACTGTCGGTAATTCCATTGCAACTTTTGGCCTATCATATTGCCGTATTACGCGGCTGTGATGTTGATCAGCCGAGAAATTTAGCAAAAAGTGTAACCGTTGAATGAGGATACAGATGAAAAGATTCAGGCCGCTAAGCGCTATCGTTTTTTCTCTATTGTTAATGACGTTGTTATGGGGGCAGAAAGCTTCGGAACGCGAATGGAGAATTTTTCAAAAAGGCGTTGAACAATATAAATCGCATAATTATGACGACGCCGTTAGAAATTTTAGTTTGGTGATTTCACGACTGCCCAACAATAAACTGATCACGGCTAATTACTTAATGTTGGCCAAAACGCTTTATAAACAGGGTAAATATAAAGAATCTTTACAGCAATGCGACACTTTTCTACGTAAATTTCCCAAGAGCACGTATGTCGACGATATTTACTATGTTATGGGAAATAATTATTATCGTATTGGCGATTATGCCGGCGCAGCCGCCGCTTGGTTTAAAGCGGCTGAAAAAAGCGATAATGAAAAATTTACATCTCATACATTCTTGCTGGCCGAGGGCACGATTACCTACAAAATGGACCACCGCGATATCGATTTTTTAAAACGAGAAATCAAAACGTCGCTCGAACGGCAGATTATACTGCTGGCCGAAACAAAGAAATTTTTAAAAGAGAATGATGTTTATCACGCCAAGACAACCTTAGATCAATTTTTTAACGAGTTCAACAAGACCGATGCCTATTACGAACAAGCTCGGATTTTACTGCAAAACCTTGATACGGGCGGCGAGCAGGTAGTGCGTATTGCCGCTCTATTGCCATTAAGCGGGGAAAATTTCGATATCGGAACGGCCATATACAACGGCGCCGAATTTGCCGTTAAAATGTATAATAAACACAGTAATATAAAAATTGAACTGGTGCCTTTTGATTATGGAAGCGCGTTAATTAAAGCCCTTGAAAATGTTAAAACAATCGCTAAAGATCACTCCATATCCGCTGTTTTCGGGCCGTTGGAAAATGATATTGTAGCTGCTTGCGCCGCTACGATCGATTATAATAAACTGACAATGATAACGCCCACCGCTTCCGATAAATCGTTGACCAACATTTCGGATTATGTGGTGCAGCTTTCCACGCCGGTAAATATTCTCGGAGAAGCTCTCGCCGATTTTATGGCCGATTCGCTATATAATCAACGTTTTGTTACCCTGGCGCCGATCGACCCCTATTTTAAAGAATTAACGCAGGCTTTTACAAACCGTTTGAATGAATCGGGCGCCATTCTTGCGCTACAGGAGTGGTATTCGCCCGGCACAAAAGATTTTACGCAACAATTTAAAAAAATCAAACGTTTGGGATTAAAACTTTCTTTCAGCGATTCGGTAATCAGCGTCGATTCTACGCTAGCCTCATTTGAAATCGATTCGTTATATAAACTATATCAGGAAGAAAAATACTTGGAATATAAAGAGAGTAATACTAAGATCGATTCGGCCGATATCCCCGTTACCGCTTTTAAGGCATTTTATATGCCGATCTATCAGGATGATATCAATATGATCGCGCCACAATTTGCCTATTATAATTTTCAATGCCAGATACTGGGAAACAGCGACTGGTACAACCTGAAAGAATTAAAGCGCAATAAAAATTATATAAACGGAATCGTATTCAGCGCGCCCGCCTATCTTAATAAGGAAAGTTGGAATTATAAGCAATTTCGCAATAGTTACCGTATTGAAATGAAGGATACGCCTAATCGCTATGAACTGCTGGGTTATGATAATATGAATTTTATTCTGCATATGTATGATGACGGTCATTTTGTAACGCGCGAAAGTTTTATGGCTAATTTCCAAAGGTTACCTGCTTATAAGGGGATTTACCGTTCTTTTGATGTAGGCAATAAGCGTTATAACGCTTCCGTAAGAATTTTGAAATACCTTTACGGCCAATTAGTGCCGCTGAATTAAAGCATACGATCGATGTCGTTTTTAATTAAAAAATTCCGGTTATTTTCCCCCAATGGATTAATCCACGGCTATTCCACACGCCTTGGCGGCGTTAGTTCCACGCCTTACGACAGCCTTAATCTCGGAAAAAATACTAATGATAATCCGGCTGACGTAGATAAAAACCGTTCAATATTTTTTAACGCTCTCAATATTGATATAAGCCGCTGCGTCTTTCCGCAGCAAGTGCATTCCGATGTCGTCGTCACGGTCGATCGTCCCGGAATCGTTGAAAAATGCGACGCTTTGATAACCCGCGAAAAGAACCTATTTCTCACTATTCAAACAGCTGATTGTTTTCCGATCTTTTTATATGATAATTTGAACGAAATTGTCGCCATTGTGCACTCCGGATGGCGGGGAACGGCAAAAAATATCGTTAAAAAGACCATTAAACAGATGGCCGCAAACCCATTACATATACGCGCCGCTATCGGACCGGGCGTGCAACAATCCTGTTATCAGGTGGATGAAAAAACCGCCGCCCATTTTAATCGAAAATATTTAATCCCCGATGGAAACACACATTTTAAATTAGACATTCAAGACGCAATTTATGACCAGATTATAGCGGCCGGAGTAATTCGGGAAAATATCGCAACCGATACGAGTTGCACCCATTGCCGCAGTGATTTATATTATTCCTACCGCCGCGACGGTGAAAACAGCGGGCGGATGATGAGCGTGATCGGTATGTGTGACAGATAAAATAACAATGGAAACGATTATCTATTATTTGGAATTAGGCCGTTGAAAAATATGTCTCTTAAATATCTCATATCTCCCATTCTCTTTCTTTCACTATTTATTGCATTGGCCGGCAAGTTATCTTTTGGCCAAAGCGACAGCCTTAGCGAAGATTGGATTCAACAAAGCATCGACTTAACCATAAACGGAAAATTTAAAGAGGCGGAAGACCTGTTGCAAAAACGCATCGAAAACGGACATGGAGGATTGGAAACTTATTTTTATTACGCGTCCCTGCTTAATTCCAAAATGACCCACTACGAAGATTTTCACAACGATTCCCTCTTTCTCATCGTTATCGACTCCGTAATAAAAAAAGCCGACCGCTTGCTCAAAAACAAGATAACGGATTCTTCGGGAACTGCACGCATTCTATTTTATAAAGGCAGCGCCGTGGGTTATCTCGCCTTCTATCAGGGACAGGTTGGAAAATGGATGGCCGCTTTTAATAACGGTGTGGAGGCCATCGACTATCTGGAACAAGCCGTAAGTTACGACAGTCTGTTTTACGACGCCTATCTCGGCATCGGCGTTTATAAATACTGGAAATCCACCAAACTGAAGGCCGTCTTATGGCTGCCTTTCCTAAAGGATGAACGCGCCGAGGGCATTCGTCTAATCCGCAGAGCCACCGATCACGATGCGCGCAGTAGATATATGGGTATGCATCAATTGATCTATATTTTATTGGATTACGGTGATTTTTATAGAGCTAAACAATATGCCCTACAGGCGGTAAAGAAATACCCGCACAGTCAGTTTATGCAGTGGGCCTACGCTCATACGCTTTACAAAATGCATGATAATCAAAATGCTATAGAAACGTACCGCCATCTGCTTAAAATGATTGACAAGGATCCACAGGCCAATCCGTCGCATAAAGTTACCTGCCGTTTACGTATGGCTGAAATTTTCGCGCGCATGAACGACATCGCTTCCTGTCGCCGACAGTGTGAAATTATTTCCAACGATTTTATCAGAGATAAACTAACCGATAACGGCCGCAAAGATTATGATAAAGCGATAGAACTTTTAGAACAATGCGAAAGATGAAAAATATTTTTTGACGATCGCTGCGTCTATGATTTATCCCCGTTATATTTTTTCCATTTTAAGACCGGCCAACATCAGCATTATTTTTTTATGAATAGCGTCTATTTTACTTATGGAGCCGTCATAATTATTGGCAATCATGGAAAAAGCGATTAAACGCCCGTCGCGGTCGCGTAAATAACCGGAATGGCTACGGATGCGATATAATGTGCCGCTTTTAAGACGCGCATTATTTTGCAAGATTGTTCCTGTACCGAAATTTTTATACACGCCGTCGTCCATAGCGTTACCCGCAACGCTAAAAGAGTTGTAATAAGCGCCGAAAAAGGGCTGAATAGTCATTTTCCTCAGCAAATCCGCTACCATTTTAGCGTTAGTCGTATTGGTGCGCGAAAGTCCGCTGCCGTCGTCCATTTGAAAACCGTCGATACTGATCCCTATGTCTTCTAAAAACTCCTCTACCGCCTGCACGCCGTTTTTAATATTGCCAACGCCGCTTATTTTCACGGCAATCATTTTTAAAAGCTGTTCGGCAAACAGATTGATGCTGCGTTTGTTAATCCAATAAACGATTTCGGAAAGAGGCGGTGAGTTGAGTCGTCCGATAAACTTATTCCGATTATATTTTCTTATTTTGTCTATTTTTTTCGCTTTTTTACCAACCTTTATTCCCTCCCCTTCTAAATGATATTTTAAACAGCGTACAAAAAAGAGCGCCGGATCGGGCATAGCGCCTTTAATGGTAAACTGCGCCGATCCTAACGGAACGGTGCCTTCGAGACGCGCTTTATATTGCCCCGGCGCGCAATAAATATAGGCATGATCGCCGCTTCCTCTGCTGCCCGTCTTCAAACGATTAATAAACGTCAATCCTTGTATTTTAGGCTCTATGTTAACAACGGTTACCTCAGCGCCCACTCTGCGCCCGGGTTTTAAACGCAGAAAATAAAGATTATCATGCACGGAAAGCGCCGAAGTCCGCGCTCCGTAATAATTTCCTATATCGCTCCACACCCAATTATCCGGCAGCGGATTGCCGTCAAATAATAAGTCGTCGGCATAAACGCCACCCTTTATATTAGCGATGCCCGCATTACGAATTTTCTGCGTTATTTGCTGCATTACGCTGTCCAACGGCGCCGCGTTTTTCATCAATGTAGAGGCAAGAGAGGGATCGCCCCCTCCGACAATATAAAGGCTACCGTCAAGTAAACCGGCGTCATTAATCGTCCCGTCATAATATATTTTCGTCGCAAAATCGGTTTTTTCGCCAAGGATTTTCAAAGCGGCCGCTGTGGTAAACAATTTCATGCCCGAAGCGGGAATCAGATTTTTACTGCCGTTCCAGTTAATAATTGTCTTACCGTTATCGGTATATTCGGCATAGACCGCCCAGCTTGCTCTCCATAACGCACCGCTGTTTTGCTGTTGTTTTATATAGGAAAGAATCGTTTTATAAGTCTTACCATGAGCAATATTCGTAATTAGAGCAAAAGATAATAATATAAAAAATCCGCTATGAATTCTCCGTGATTTCAAAATGTATATTCCTCTTTTTAAGTTCGATTATATATTCATCAGCCGGTATGGAAAGTTCTTGATAAAGCGTACCATACTCAGTAATTTTTCCTTCCAAAAGCATCTGCAAAATAACGGATGCGGAAAAAGCGGTGGTACGCATCATAGCCGAAAGTCCGGAAGATTGTTCTCCGTATTCAATAGCCTGATATTGCCTTATTCTCTTTATTCCGTCAAGAGCCGTACCGCGCGAAGTTATGCGAATCAAAACAACATCCTCTGCATTGTGCTGCAATGATGCGCTTAATAATTCTTCAAATACCTCTCTCTTGGTCAACGCATTATTTTGCGGCTCAAGTTTTTCTTCATCCATAAATCCTAAATCGGCAAAAGCCTTCATTAATTGGCCGTGTCCTGGATAACGAATGGTTTTATAATCGAGATTACGGATTTTCCCTCTAAAACTTTTTGTTAATGTTGAAACGCCTCCAGAAGTATAAAAAGCTTCCATTTCATCAAATGGCGACGGAAAATACAGGGTTTCGATACCCGTTAACGATGGAACGCACTTTTCACGCCCCTGTTCCAATATCAGAGCGTCCTCTTTGTATTCGTTAATCAATCCGTGTACCGAAAAAGCGACAGAATAATTCAACGGCGGTTTAGGATGCAAAGGCAGGCCGCCCACGCGCAATTCCAAAGAGTCGATATGCGTTAATCCCTCTACGGCATGCGCCCCGATTATGGAAACCATGCCCGGCGCCAAACCGCAATCAGGCACAATGGCAATTCCTGCGTTTTTCGCTTTATCGTGCAAAGCAAATTGTTTTTTCACAACATTGTTATTGCCGCCGAGATCGACCAAATGGGTCTTTTCTTCAATCGCCAATTCGGAAAATCCTAAATTGTAATCATAAGGAACGGCGCTGAGAGCGCCGTCGCACGCTTCGAATATCGGCGCCAAGGCCGCTTTATCATCCGCGGAAATATTTTCATATTCGATTCGCTTATCATTAAATTTATCTTTCAATAACCCTAACGCATGCAACGATTGATCGATTATATATAATGTCTCAAGATTCGGATTTTTTAAGAGATCATAAACCACACCCCGCGCCATTTTCCCCGCGCCTATTAAGACTACATTCATTAATATGACTCCTGTTTTAAATAACAATAACAATTTAGTCAATACATCCAATTAATGAAAAATATTTTCCAAAAGAGATAATGCTTTATAAATTTTGTTTTTTCCTTTTCTTTTTTTAGTTTTTATGTAGCTATTATCTTAAAGGATTAGTGATGCCGCAAATCATAAAAACAAAAGCTCTGATTCTCGGTTCCATACGCTGGAAAGAATCCAGTAAAATCGTATCCCTATTCACGGCCGACCATGGAAAAATAAAGGTAATTGCCCGCGGCGCTCTGCGCAAAAAAAACACTTTCGGCGGAAAACTGGAAACACTAAATTACATTGAAGCCATTATTAACGAAAAAAAGAGCCGCAGCCTGCAAATTCTCAACGATATGGATATTCTCGACTCTTTCAACAGTTTACGTATGCAATACGAAAAACTGCCTTATGCTTTAACTATTCTGGAGATTATTCAGCAGGTTTTCGACGAGAACATTACCGACAAAATATTTTTTAACTTTTTGGTAGAATTGATTCGCGCCGTTGAAAAATCCGATAATGCACAGACCGTTTTATGGTATTTTCTGCTGAAACTTTCATCCTATTTGGGGTTTAAACCGCAATTAACAAAATGTGCATTATGCAAAAAAACAACCTTTTTACAACCTGTAAAATTATCCGTTGAAAACGGACGCCTATACTGCCGCGAATGTTCCGTCAACACACTGCTAAACATCACTGTTACACCGCAAACCTTAGCTATTTTACAAAATCTGCAAAATTATCCCTATAAAAAGATTGCCGATTTTACCGCGCCACCAAACAAAAATCAAAATATTACCGATTTGCTACTTAAATACCTGAATTTTCATCTCGATAAACAACTTAGCATACGTTCCTTGCAATTATTGATATGACAACCACATTGGCATTGAAAAATCCCATTTTTTTGTTTTATTACACCTAACTCTTAACTTAATCGAATCCCGCTTAAAACATGCGAGAGCCGCGAAAACGCGACGTTTTCTACCCATTGTCACAAAAATGCAAAATATTTACAAATCGTCAGCAAGACGATAGAAACAATGATAACGAATCTATGAAAAAACGTTTATACATAATTCTACTTCCCTTATTGCATATGGATTTTTTTTGGTAGCTAAGGCACAACCTCAATCGATCGTAAAAGCGGAAACATTTAAATATTCTCTTGTAATGAATAAGGAAGAATACAGGCAGGAAGTTTCACTATTATTAGCCAAATTTTACCGGAAGTAACACCGTTAATTCTAACGAATTGAACGATGTTAAATTGCATAAAAGATCTAACGTTCTTGCTACGTTGTTTTTTAACCACACGAATAAACATGGGTTAAATATACGAAAAAGAAGACGCATATCAATAGCCCGTACAATATTACATAGACGCCTTATAAATCTTCAGACCAATAATAACAATATGTTATCCATTATTGCCACGCAAAAAAAGTAAAATTTTGGCGATTTTTTTAAATAGCCAAGTTAGGTAAAAAAACAAGGGTTTACGAGTAATTGTAAACCCTTGTTTTGTGTAAATAACATTCATTCGGTAAAGTATATCTTACGTTATGGATTTAAAAGTATCTTTTTTCTGCAGATTTTTTTTATTTCACCAGTAGCATTTTAATCATCTTACGATTAGATGCCTTCATGCGGCAAAAATAAACGCCGGAGGGCAAATTGCCTGCATCAAAACTAATTTTATAATACCCTTTTTCCATATCCCTGTCCAACAAGGTGCGAACCCGACGTCCCAAAACATCATAGATAATAATTTTTACACGATGAGGAGAAAAAATATCAAAGGCAATATCCGTTTTTGCATTAAACGGATTGGGAAAGTTACTGTATAATACATCGTTATTTTCAAAACGTCTGTAGGGTTCCTTATCGAAATCCATAAACTCCGTTCTTTGTACATTAGCCCAGATATCAAAAGCAGTTCCGCCGTTTTTATTGCTTTCATAGGAAAACAACAGTTTGTCATCATACAAAGCGGCGCTATTTGAGACCCGCGTCTCATGCCAATTATCATATAACGGTTCAAAATAATACAGCGGCTTAGATTGATTTATTCCGGTAACATCATTCATAAAATATATTTTGCTCTCATAACCGTCTGTCCAAACAGCGAGCGCTTTTTTATTTTGGAACTTAACAAGGTAAGGACCAATAGAATTAACGGCAGAACAATACATACTATCGCTAAAAATAGAATCGGCGCTATGCGGATAAAAACGTTTAAAATGTACGATCGCAGAATCAAGCCAGGCGATCATAACATTTCCTTCTTCGTCCGCAATATTGCTTATGACCGAAACGGTTCCGCTTTCGTCTGTTGAGACCGGGGAAGTATCAAAGAGTATCATACCGTTTTCATCAAACAGTCTTCCGAATATTTTATTGTTACGTTCGTTGTCTCGGTAGTTTTTCTCTATCCATGTGAAAAATATATTCAATTTCTTGTTTACGGATATAGAGGCCGATTTCAAATCGAGATGAGCCAAAGGAATACTCAAAATCACTTTTTCTTCGCCCAGCGGCGTAAGATCATGATTATATTTTACCGCCGTTAGTTCATCGCTGTCATTATGATCATTATAATAAAATTGCGCTATCAAGATTTCATCTTTATCGTTTGCCCCTAGGGAAAATTCCACTAAATGGTCATGTCTGTTTTCAACAATCCTATTCTCCCCTATTCTTTCTCCCTTTCCGTTAATCGTTTGCAAAAAGAGTGTATCACGCGCTCCTTTCATAAGAAGTATAAAACTACCATCGGAGAGGGAGACGGCCTTTTTAACAATTTTAGCCCCTTTGATACTGTTTTCTCCCAAATTGAAATCATTGACCTTTATACTTTCCTTGAGAGGATTATAGGATGCGTCAAAAACGCGGGCATAAATTTCGCTGTTCGATTTTCGATAATCCTGCCACGCTATTAAAGAACAGCCCCGATTATTATAACATACCAGCGGATCATTTTGCCATGAACTATGTTGATCGTCGTTTACTTTTTGCGCAGCGCCGACGGAAATATAGTTTTCGTCATATTTTCGTACGAATATATCGCCGCTCCCGTAATATTGATTATCCGTTCTTATATTGCCGTATACCGTATAGAAATGATTATTTACAACATTGGAAATTGCCGCATTGTAAAAGATTTCCTGCCCGTTTTCCGGTAAGCGGTCGAGAATGAACTCATTGCTCCAGCTTTGACCGTCCGCCGAATAATCCCGAAGATTCAACAGATAACCGTCAAGCGTATATAAGGCTAAAAAATTGTTATTAAATCCGCCAGCAGCGTTTTTAAAAAAATATGCTGAAATCGGTACGGAAAAAATATCGCTGACAAAAGATTCGAGATTTTCACTATAATTACGAAACGTTAAAAAGTAGTGATTAATCCCGGCGACTATTAAGCACGATACGGAAATTATGCCTTCATTATTTCTCGCAATCTGCGTTTTAAAACCATGCTCGACGCCCTCCATTACGATAATATTTGCACCCTCTTTAGCGCCCCGTCCGTCAATTTTTTGCAGCATAAATCTTGCTGGTTCTCCGGATGTTGTATCGGCGATCTCCTCGCGCCAAACCACATAGAAATTTTCTTTTTCATCCGCCGCGATCGCTTTATGATTAACGATGCTTGAAAGAGGTTGATCGTCGGATAAAACAATATTTTCGCTAAGCGCATTACCGGAAATATCAAAAAGTTTTGCCAGCGCTTTTCCATTATTCCAGGATACAAGCAAATCACCATTGCTATTAACCGCTATTGAAAAGGGTTTATAATATTCTTTACTGTCTATTAAAAATATATCGGATTGTTTTTCCCCGCGATTATTTAAACGTAGGGCAAAAATACCGCGGTTTTTCACGGACCAGGCGGCAACGAAATCACCTTTGGCATTGCAGGATATCTGCGGATTCTCACTATCTTCAACAACTAATTTAGCGCTTAATAGAATATTCGGGCCGAGCTTTTCATCATTTGAATTATAAAACTGAGCGAAGATCTGCAGCACGCCGTTTCTCGTATCAATCCAAACGATACCGTAATTACCGTTCCCGTCAACGGCGATATCAGGAGAATACTGAAACGTTTTAGCACCTTCCGTCAAATCGTTTACTATCCAATCCTCTTTTATAAGCGGGAGATTATCACCCTTTTGAAAAGTTGAATTTTCATTAACCTGAGCGTTGCTTAGATAAATAAAAAGGGAAAGAAAAAATAAGATTTTTTGTAAAATAAGATTTTTTTTCATTTTCGGGTTTTTAATTAGATGAACATATTCATAACATATAAAAATATTTCACGATTGTCAAATTCATCCTTCCCGATTTTATTTTACCACAAGCATTTTGATTACCTTTGTATTGAAGGCTTGCAGCCGGCAAAAATACATGCCGGAAGGCAAATCCGAAGCGTTAAAATCCAATTTATACAACCATTTCAAAATGATATAGAGATTTATCTTGTTAAATAAAATTACGGACTTAATCCGTTATTTTAGATAAATACCTCATATTTCCTCCATATTATTTTTTGGTAAAACAATGTTAATGATTATGCGAATGTTCGTCCGCGTTCATTTCCATAGGCGCTGATTCAGATTTATCAAGAGAAGCGACTTTAATAACAGAAAGATAAAGTATCCCTTTGCCTGCAAAGTAAAAACCGGCCGTTCCCGCAGGAAGATCTTTGGCATGACCATGAACGACCAAATCGCTATTTACATAACCGCGATAATGTCCGCTGCTGCCCACTGCTTTTAAAGTTATCCAGCCTTTTTCAGGATTGTTCCCCTTGTCATATATTTTCCTTTTGCCCTGTACTATGCGCCCTATGGTTATTTTATCCTTCTCCTTTTGCACAAAATCATAGGTATCGTCGCGATTAATATGATGTATAATCGCAAAAGCTCCGTTAAATTTATCTTCATTCAGCCTTACGGTCATTTGCAGATTATTTAATTCCGATCCTAAAGAAAATATATGTTTTTCATTAGTGTTGCTGTTTATTTTAAGAATCGGACGACCGTTGGGAGCGTTTTCATTTTCTATGCTTAAATCACTCCATCTCCCCTTGATCAAGTTAAAATTTTTACGAAAATGATCTACGGCATTACTTCCCGGTTTAAATTCCCATGATCCGTTTTCGGAAATAACGACCGCAATATCCTTTTGCGTCGGCTGAATTATTTCGGACTTTTCCGTTTCTTTTTCGGACAATGCCGCTGTGCCGACACCGTATTTAAAAACCAATTCGCCGCCGTGTTCCGCCGTCTCTTTTAACAAAAACAATCCGCCAAGGCTAATAAGAAATAATATAATAACGGTTATCTTTTTCTCATCCCATTTTTTCCAATTGATTATAAGTCTGGCGATAGTGTAAACGACAAAAAACAACATCGTATAGAGCGCTAAATCCGCATGCTCGCTTATTACCGGGTATGAAAGCGTTGGAAAATCGACCAAATCGGCGGCCTGTTTTCCGCTGAAATAAGCCGCAACGGCGCCTAAGGAACCAATGACATATAATCCGAGGGCTGATTTTTTTAACCATGCGCTGTTCTTAAAAACGATGCCTGCAAAATCCGTTAAGACGGCAAAAACCAACAGAGCAATAGGAAAATGTACAATTAAAGGGTGAATGTTATTCATCCATTCCGGTAAAAGTTCCATAATTAAATCCTTTCTTATAATGAAAAATCTATGCCCACCGTATAGGCAATATTTGGGCTGCTCTCGCTTAACCCTTTTATTTTAAATATAATGAAAAAATTGTTCTCGGTATTAGAGCAAAATTAAAACCAAGGGAAAGTTGCCGAGGCGGTTCATAGCCATCGACGATTTCCGTGTACGCTTTATAACAAAGATTTATGGCATACTTGCCATTATTTATAAATTTCCCCATACCAAAGCCAAAATTTAATGGATTTTTATAATCAATTCCCGGCGGATCCCCTATTTTAATATAATTAATGTTGGCAAAACCGTAAAATCCGCTAATCCATTGTCGGGCAGTTAAACCGATGCCATAATCAAATTTTCCCGTACTGTAAAGGGAAATTCCCGGGACAGTAGGGATTTTCACCTGCATTGTAAGATATAGCGCTGGTAAAACTCTTTGCGGATATAAAAACCGATATTCGCCATAAAGAAATATATCGCCTATATCCGCGTTGTAGGAATGCGCTGTGCCGGAATTTCTTGCCGATATGGTCGTATTGCCGTCCATATTTTGCGTACCATCCGTAAAAATATTACTCTGCATGATAAAGGGAAGATAGGCGGAAACAGACCAGTTATTACTATGATAGCGCAAGCCGGCATTGATATAATAACTTCGTACAGATTCTTCATAAACATAGTAACTGTTATTGTACGAGATCGACGAGCTTAACGTCCAATATCCCGCCTTAAGCACAGTTGCCGCTAAAACGACCAGAGAAAAAAACAGTCCCGATTTTAACGGAACTGCTTTTGTCCACCAATTTTGTACGTCCTTCATTATTATTTATCCGTATTAACGCTATTTTTATTGATTTCTTTATAGGTCTGTAGCATACCTTCCATAGAGTTCATCATTTCATGCATTTCCTCTTTCATCTTATCCATATGTCCATTCATTTCCGGATTACTCATCATATCTTTATTTTTCATCATTTCATTCATACCGGACATCATTATTTGCATATCATCGGTCATATTTTTCATATTCATTCCCATTTCATTCATCATAGATGAACCGGTCTCATTTTGCATCATATTCCCCCTTTGTCCCTGACCGTTCCCACGTTCCACAGCGTCATTTTGTCCGTTGTTATTTTGCATATTACTATTTTTACTCATTCCTTGCGTCATATTATACATTTGCCGATTCATCTCCTGCATATGCTGCATCATTTGATCCATATTCATCATCATGTTTTGATGATTCATGTGATCCATTCCGTTTTGCATACCCTGATGATCATGACCGCCTATATTCCGGTTACCGTCCATACCTTGATGCCCGCCCATATTTTGAGCCTGCAATGCGCCAAAGGGAAAGCTTAAAACAAATAATGCGACAAGAGCGCCCGTAAAGATTCCAGACTTCTTCATGATATATCTCCTTAAAAAGTTTAACATTCATTGTTTTCAACTATTTAATACATCAAAAGATGTGCCAAATAGAGAAAAGAATTTTTCAACTTAAATATTTACAAATTGTTACAAATCTTTTATATTTAAATTCAAATCCATTTCATGTTTAATTCTTTACGAATTGTAGAATATTACACACTAAGGTGTAGATTATTATGCTTATAATATATTTAAGATTTGTTTAAAGGATGGATAAAAAACAGGAGAAACGAAGTTTTTAATTAATCGTCTCTCCCGTTATCACATTATAGGCAGGTCTTCATCATAATCGACTTTTCCCGAAAGCGGTAATCCTATTTCATCAAAACGAACTTTTTAATCTCTTTTCTGCCCTCGCCTCTAAGCTCGTAATAATAAACGCCGCTGGATATTTTATTTGCGTTCAAACGGATGCGATAGTCTTGCACTTGTAACTCTTTTTGTAAAATCGTCATAACTTTCTGCCCCCTGATATTATACAATTTCAAAGTATAATAACCGGCCTTGCCAATCGTGAATGGAATTGTAGTTGAACTGTTAAAAGGATTCGGATAATTCTGATACAAACCGAACATTTCAATAATCGGTATTGTATTTTCCATAATGCCGGTTAAAATATAATCTGCTTTATCAACGGCATCATTGAGCAGCGCCATACTGAAATTATGATTATGGACTCCGCCGCTTTCATCCGATTCCGCGTATTCAAGATTATGCATTGCTTCTTTAAGAAATTTCAATTTTAATGTATCATCGCTGCCCGCTAACAAGGAATCGGCTTCTTTTACTTTTTCTTCCGCAACCATCACAAGATTTTCAAAAGCATTCTGCCATTCTTCAACTTTGTTTTCGGCGGCGACGGCATCCATTGAACTGTGGCAACTTGTACACGACGCCGTAACATTACCCCCTTCTTCCTCAATAAAAACAGACCATGAATGCCCGCCATACATACTGGATTTGGTATCTTCCTCACCGGCATGCATATGGCAATCTACACATTTAACGCCCGGCATGGTCAACGTATCGGCAACGCCCATTCCGCCGGTACCGCTTTCGATATTATAACTGAGATGATCGGTATCCGGAAAACGTAAGTTTCCATGACACTGTCCGCATAATTCCTGCGAACCCTCCATGGTCTGATATTCTTTGGTTGAGGAATTAAAATACCATATGGAATCGGGATGCATCGGATTGTGACATGACGTACACGCGATATCGGGCCAATGGCTAACATTTTGCGGAGCTGTTTCCTCCGTAAACTTACCATCGCTCGTAGTAAAGAAATGATCTAACGCTTCGGCTTCCGTCATTCCTCCGTTTACCAAAACAGACGTAGGAGAATGACAGGCAATACAATTCTCTTCAGCCGCGACTTCTTGCGGGGTTGATCCTGCAAATTCGCCGCTTAACTCTTCCGCAACGTCTTCCTGACCTTTATGGCCGTGAGCGCTTATCAACCAAGCGTTATAGCGTAAATGATCGGTATCTTCATAGCGCAGACTTCCGTGACACTGTCCGCATAAAACATTACTGTTTATTATGGCGTCATATTCCGCCGTAGATGAGTTAAATATAGCAATAACCGGCATAGAACCAGGATGATCATTCGGAACCTGATGACAGGTTTCACACCAAACATGCTTCCAATCTTCTGTATTTTTACTTTGGGTGGTATCGCTAAACAATCCGTCGCTTGTTGTAAAAAAATAATTAAGCGCTTCAACTTCGTTCATTCCGTCGTTGGCCGTAACGGCAAGCGGACTATGACAGGCAATGCAATTTTCCGCATCTTGTCCGTGTATAACGGAATCAGCCGACTGACCGGCCCACTCTCCCGCCAATTCTTCGGCTACATCACTTTGCGTATCAGCATGATGACTACTCATCCATATATTATGATCATTGGGATGACAGTTTCCGCAATTCATCCCTGTTTGCGCCGCTACAACCCCAACAAAAAATAGAAATGAAAATATCAATAACGTTATGTTAAATTTATCACATACATAAAACATCATTACCCCCTTCTAAGGTATGTAATATACGTACCATTATTTTTTAAGGTCATTTTCACAAACAATTCGCGATAAAAATGGTCAGTTAATAACAGATTTATCAAATTATTAGGTTGAATATTCAAATGTAATTAATAGGGAAAAGTATACAACGCCGCATAAATGCGGCTGTAATCAGCCAAATTTACTGTGCCTGTATTCTTTGCTGAAAATTAGGAGGCGACACTTTTTTGGCGCTATACTATACATGGCTGTTTTCCATATGCTCTATTGTGGTAATTTAACGCCTTATTTCAAATAAAACAAGAATTATTTCACAATTTTACACATTTTTCAGCGTGTTTTTTACAAAAATCCCCGGATAGTATGTATCCGTTACACCTAACACAATTTCTATTATATCCCACAACCCTTTGCAATTAGTGAGTCTTTTTATCAAACTTTTACTTATTTAAATCGGACAGGAGTTTACTCATGAAAATAAAATTAAGCGATATCGTCGACACCATTGGAATGCAGTTTGACGACGCGGAATATTATCTTAATCTACAAACTGGGAAAGTCACTTTTATCCAAGAAGAAGAATTTTATTATGCAGAAGAAAATATTCCATTTGATGAAACACCGGAATAGCAGCAGTCTACCGTAGAAACGGCCTAAGAGATACTAAATAGTGATAACTATATGGCCTTACCACACGATTTTTATATCAACGAATATGAAATAATGGAACGGTTTTATTTATCATTAGAAACGCCGAAAATTAGAGGACTTATGTATAATTCTACCAAAAGGAAAGGCGCTTTCAGAAGATTTAAAGACAATATACATCGTCTATATTTATCCGAGAGGTAGTATGAATATCGCGAAGACGATTTATATGATATAGCCAAAGAGTGGTGTGAATATAAAAAATTGGAATATCTTAACGATCGCTCCTCACAAAATAGTACGAATTAAAAGAGAATAGATATAAAACGCATCTGAACTTAATCAACCAACCAATAATGCAGCGCTTCGATTGTGTCGAATTTCGGGAAATTAATGGCCATAGAATATAACGCTACGATAGAATAAATCCAAAAACTCTGAAAACGCAGTGCAACAATATAATCGACAAAAGCAAGAATAGTAATCAAATTGGCTACCGACCAGATAACCATATAATAACGCCGCATAATGATCAAGGTTTTGCCCATCAAATCGCCGTCCTCCCCATACTCGTGCAGCAAATCGCGCACATCGTCGGGCACAATGCTTAAATCTTTCTTTTTTGCGCGCTCAACAATTTTTTTGGGCGTTAAATAATTGCGTTTTACATACAGTATCAAAATCGCCAGCATTAAAATAACGCCCATTATCAGATTATCAAAATTGGCTATATTCTCAACCGACGGTCTACTGACAATGTCATATTGATTGAAGATAAGCACAAACAGATTTAAGAACAACATACCGACGACGGTTGCAATCCATAACGTCCTATTGAGACGGTAAACTCGACGCGCTTTGTCTCTAAATTCCTGTTCCATTTTCTTTTTCCTGTTTTTCTATTTTTAAATTGTAAAATCCGGCAGAACCATTGACAACATTTTTGAATAACACCGATTATCCCAAATACAAATCGGCCTCGACAGCGGGAATTACCTCTTTTTTCTCTTTTAGCTCTTGCGCATTAAGCGCAAACAAGGGGCTGATCTCAAGTTTGACTTTGGGCAAGCCTTGATCATTGAGCGGGACTTTTACATCGGCTAAAGAAAACCATGACGCAAACAACTTTAACTGGTCGCGTAAAACCGTTTCGGGACTATCGGCGCCCTCTTTATTTTTCAAAGCGCTAAATTCCTCTTCGCGCTTGATCTCAATGGTGGTTACCCTATCGGCATCGGCCATGGCGTCAAACACAAACGTTTCAAATTTTAAACCGTTTTTTCCCTGAGGTTTTATCTTTTCACCTTTTTCATTCAAATAAGGAATACTTTTATGGGCTATATGATACGGCAAGCGAAAACCACGTTCGTTTTCCATACGAATAAAATCTACGCTGAAAATATGCACGGCCGTATTGCCGCCCCAATATTTCAAGCGCCCTTTTTCATCGACGGCATACATATCCGCTTCATCGAGATCGCTGTATTCCATCACGCCTGTTTTACCGTTAATCTTGCAAATGACGCCCATTTTCTCTTCAGCGTTCACTTTATGCACCACTTTATTGGATATTTGCGCCTCATTAGAAATATGGTAACCGAGGTAATAAGGATCGCAGATATTGACTAACGCATTATCCACCTGAAAATAAAATATATATTTAACGCCGTTTTCTTCCATCTCCTTTAAAGCTCCGGAATCCCATAAAGCTTTAATAGACCCGCCATGGCCGTTGGGACTTTCAAAAATATGATCCTTTTCATCTAAAATCAATTTTCCATTATAATCGACGGCCGCCAACATATCCTGCATAAAAAATTTAATTTTGGAAGAAGGGTAACCGAAATATTTTTCTTTTTCAAAATATTCAACGGTCTGTGTATGGTTTGTTCGACTGGTCATGATGTACCAAGGGATTGTATTACCGTATTTTTGCGCCAAAGCCCGCAATTTTTCCGCCTGATTTTGAAAAAGCGATTTATGTTTTACAGGCGTAACCGGGTACATCCCTTTCGGCCCGTCAAAACCGAGACGCGAGCCTTGTCCGCCGGCCACGAGAAAGGCGGCAACCTGCCCGTTTTTTAAAGTTTGCTCTCCTCTCGGCAGCACTTCTTTATCGCTTATCTCCCGCTGTTTTAAGGTGATGATTTCCGCCTGTTGCAACCTAATGTTAACGCTGTGTTGTTCGTTTTTAGATTGCACATACAATTTTTTCAAAAGCTCAAAATCAACTTTGTTCAACTGAGCCAATAACCGCCCGCGCTGATCTTCATTAAGTTCATCCCAAAAACAAAATACCTGTTCCTGGTCGTATTTGTAAACACGTTCGATAATTTTTTGCCAATCTTTATTTGCAACGGAAATCATCTTACTCTCCATCAATCATGATAATCATTATATCCATAACATTGGTCTTGGTCGGACAGGTCTTTATCAACTGTCCTAATTTATTAAAAAAATGATAAGAATCATTATTTTTTAAATATTTTACAGCATTCAAATCCAGATTGTACGCCTTATCAAAACTGCTTTCGTCAATCCAGGCGCCTGCGGCGTCCGTGGGACCGTCGCTGCCGTCCGTACCGATACTGCAAAAATAAAAAGGTTTCTTATCTTTTCTCAGTGCGGTAAGTGCCGATAGAACCGTTTCCTGATTGCGGCCGCCTTTACCCGTTCCGTTTAAAGTAACGGTTGTTTCTCCCCCCGCGAGCAAGCAAAACGGCGGCGCATAAGGTAAATTATTATTTTGAACGCTATCAATAATCGCCGTAAAAACTTTGGCGACCTCCCTGCTCTCTCCTTCAATCCTATCGCTTAATATTAACGTCCGATATCCGCACTCAGCGGCAACTTTTTCAGCGGCCTGCAACGCGCGCAAATTATTACCAATTATAAAATTATCTACTTTGACGACTGTATTTGCAGACTTTTGCGATTTCTTTTCTAATATACGAACAATTTTTTCGGGAATTTTTTTAAATAAATCATATTTGCGTAATATGAGATCCGGCGAAATATCATC
>CAYRJN010000030.1:0-25886 GCA_964424545.1 uncultured Calditrichaceae bacterium | reverse complement strand
TTGCCAGAAATTATATGGGTAATACTTACGGGTATGATATTCAGGGCAAAGAAACAACCGGCGGATTGGCGCAGGATAAAGTGAGAATGCCGGTTATTGCGGCCGCTTATGTTTCCGACCGCATCGAGTATAAAGATTTGATTATCAATCTCGGTTTACGTTTCGACTATTTCTACAGCGATGATTACTATTTGAAGAATCCGGCAAATCCGAAATATGACCAAGACAACAATGTTGTTGTACCGAGCGAATGGATTAAAAAAGATCCCCATATGCAAGTTAGTCCTCGTTTGGGAATTTCTTTTCCGGTTAGCGAAAAAACGGTATTTTATACCCAGTACGGCAAATTTGTTCAGATGCCGGAATTCAGCGATATTTACTACAATACCAGTACCTACGGTTATCAAATTAATCCGAGATATTTCTACTTAACGCCGGTAGGTTTTAACTTTAACCCGATTTATACAACCTCGTATGAATTAGGATTTCGTAAGCAATTCGGTCAATATGCCGCTTTGGATATTGCCGGTTTTTATAAGAATATTCAAGGACAGATTATGTCGACTCGCGTAACCCCTGAACCGGGCGCCATTATCAATCCTTATAACATGCTTACCAACGGCGATTTTGCAACGAATAAAGGTCTTGAGTTTACACTCAGTCTGCGCCGTTATAATCGTTTGCAGGGTCAGGTTAATTATACGTACACTATGGCCGACGGTACAGGTTCTGATAAGACCGCGTATATTTCCGCTGTCGATAGAACCGATCCCGTTCCGACCGTATTATCCCCGTTGGATTTCTCTCAAGCGCATCGCGGCAATGTAATTCTTGATTATCGTTTTGCTAAAGACGACGGCGGCATTGTATTTGAACAGATGGGCTTTAATTTAATGTGGCGTTTTAACAGCGGCCATCCTTATACGATGGTAGAGAACGTAGGCGGGCAGTCTGACGCTTATACGGGCGGCGTTGATTATATGGTTGATACCCGTTCGCGTAAAGCGGTTGAAGCAATTAACTCTTCTACTACGCCATGGTCTTCCGTAGTTGATTTTCGTTGGGATAAATCGTTCAATATCGGAACGAATCATTCTCTTAGTATCTATATGAGAGTGACCAACCTGTTTAATACTAAAAATGTACTCAATGTATATCAGGAGACAGGTTCCGATACGGACGATGGTTATATTACCGATAAAAATCGCTACGAAGGTAATTACAATTTGTACGGTGGTCAGGATTATTTAGATCTTTACCATTCGCTTAATACGAAAAATGGCGCTTCATATCTGAGCGAATTGGGCCTTGAAATCTGGAACAGCCCGAGACAGATCATTTTCGGTATTAAATTTAACTATTAATATGAATTTTTATTGTCAGTCAGAGTGTTTTAAATTAAGGAGACGACATGATAAAAAGAATTAAGAGTTTTCTCTGGGTGTTCACGGCCGTTGCTTTTTTAATGGTACTAAGCAATGAGTCTTACGCCCGAGGAGACGGAAATCCGGCACAGCAGATAAGTCTGGCTAAAAGCGCCAACGGCGCTGTCCAAACCGCATCTAATATTGGAAATTGGGGTTATTGGTTTAAGAACGACGGCACTTCGGCCAATGACCCGTTTACAGGCGGAAGCGGCGGATATTATCCCGTAGGAACGGCCGGCGCTATCTATCGCGACGGTTTGGTTTGGGGCGGTATTGTTGACGATCCCAGCAGCGGTACAAAATTACGCGTGGGGGGCAACACTTACTCCGTAGGAACGCAGCCCGGCGTTATCGGCGGCGATCCCAACAATTCGCGTATTTACAGAATTCGTTCCGATTGGGCAACCTTAGTGCCCTCAATGGTTATAGCGGATGCCGCTATGCTGAACGGCGTTTCACAGGGTCAGGTAACCGAGGCCATGGCCAATGAAGTAATTGCAAATTATAAAAGCGACTGGAAAAATTGGCCGGTCGATCTCGGCGCGCCTTATTATGATGTAGACGGCGACGGCACATATAATCCTGTTTTGGATGAAAACGGAATGCCGGATCCAAAACTCGGTGATTATCCCGGAATAGCCAATGCCGATCAGGTTCTTTGGTTTGCTATTAACGATATGAATGAAGGTAATACTACCTCGCTATCCGGTTCGCCTCCCATCGGATTGGAAGTTCAAACGACGGTTTGGGCTTATAATCAACCGGGCGCTGCCTTGGGACAATTGGTATTTAAAAAGTATAAAATTATAAACAAATCAGGTTTTAAAATCGATTCCATGTACGTTTGCCAGTGGGCCGATCCCGACCTTGGCGACTACGGCGACGATTTAACAGGCTGCGATACAGACTTAAGTTTAATGTTCGCATACAACGGCGGTCCGCATGACAGTCAGTATGACGGATTTGGATTGGCTCCTGCGGCAATCGGTTACGACTTTTTCCAAGGACCGATTGTTGCATCACCGGGCGATACGGCTGTTTTTGATCTGGAAAAAGTACCCGATCATAAAAACCTGCCCATGACCTCTTACGGTTATTTCGGTTCCGGCACCAAATGGAGCGATCCGACTATGGGAAATTATGACGGTACGTTACAGTGGTACAATCTGTTAAGAGGGTATGCCCCGACGGTTGATATTGACAATCCGACTTCGTTTGTTCATACTACCGGCGATAACGTTGATCAACCCACTAAATTTCCGCTTGACGGCGATCCTGTTGCCGGTAGCGGCGATATAGACGGCGTTCGTTATCAACCCGGCGACCGTCGAATGTTGCAGTCAACCGGTCCGTTTAATATGGAAAACGGCGATGTACAGGAAGTCGTTGTATCGGTAATCGGCGGACTGGGAAATGATAATATTTCTTCATTGAATGTTTTAAAAAATACCGATGAAGTTGCTCAAATATTATATAATGATCTTTTTAAAACCGTTCCGAAAGCGCCCCCTGCTCCGGCGTTGACCATCACTCCGTTTGAAGAAGGTATATCATTGGAATGGGGTTCGGATCATGATGCTGTGGCGGCAACGGAAGCTAAAAATCCGGTAACCGGGTATGATTTTGAAGGTTATAACGTTTATCAGTTGCCAAGCGCATCGGCGACCCTTGATCAGGCAAAACTAATAGCCGTTTATGATTTGGTTGACGGCGTCACCACTATCAAAGCCAATGTCTTTTTACCGGAATATGGTGAAAAGGTTGAAGTCCCCGTACGTTTTGGTAAAGATACCGGTATTAAACGATACTTCTTTGTTGATAAGGATTATCTCACCAACAAACCGTTGTATCGCGGTACGACCTATTATTTTGCGGTTACGGCTTACAGCTATAATCCGGCGCCGACCCTTATCGAAGCAAAATCGCTTGAATCGGCCGCTGTAGCGTACTCGGTTACGGTTCAAGGTCCGAAACCCGGAAATCGTTATAATTCCGAACCGGGCGAGGAAATAGAAGTTAATAAGACGGGTAACGGAGACGGCAGCGTTAAGGTCAGCGTTGTCGATCCTACGCAGACAACGGGTCATGACTATAAAGTGGTATTTGTTGTTGACGAAGATACCAATTCGGCTACATACGGAAAAACCTTCTGGAATTTGGTCGACGTTACCGACAATAAAACCGTTTTGAAAAAACAAGATCAGTTGGCGCCGACGGACGACGGAAAAGCGGCGCCCATTGTAGACGGTTTGCAAGTTAAGGTATACGGCCCTCCAATGGGAATAAATCCGTATCGCTATGGGAAAGCCTATGGAGAGGGAAGTCCGGCATCAAAAGCATATCTGACAGGATGGGATTTTTCAGGACCTAGATGGATTTCCGGACGTGATAAAGGGTGGACTGGTCTATTTGGAGGATTAGGAAACGGCGAGGACTGGCTGGGGACATCGTTAACAAATCCTTTGGATTATATGGATGTTGATATAGAATTTGCCGGGTATAGTGGTCATGCGGATACTACGCTTACTATTCAGGAAGTTATGGCTAACAGTAAATCAGAGAATCCGGACCGTTGGTCAAAAGCCGTTTCATACGATGGTTGGAAAACATGGAGTCCTCGTTTAGCCGACGCTCCTTTCGCGGCTTATGATGTCGAAAGTACACCAAGAAGAAGATTAAAAATATTATTTATTGAAGACGGCGCCGGAGATTTAATATGGGATATGGGTTGGAATCCCGCAACGCAAGAATTTGCCGAAGATGGCGGTTACGAGTATATACTGATTTTGAATGAAGATTATGATGAAACGTATACAGATATTATCAACGACGGATCAATTTTTGCGCGGTATTATCCGGTTTTATATACTATATCTCCGAATGCGAGAGGATCTCATCCATATCTAGAAGGAGAATTTACACTTAACATTTTTGCATCAAATGTTAATACTCCAAACGACGAATTCTCATTTAGCGCTCCCGGACCTACGTATAGCGATGATCTTGCAAAAGCGGACGTAGAAAAAATTAATGTATTCCCTAATCCTTATTATGCTGCAAATCCGTTGGAAACAAGTCGTTTTAGCCGATTTGTTACTTTTAATCACTTACCGAAGAATGTTGACATACGTATTTTTAATTTGTCCGGCGTTCAGGTAAGATCGCTCACGAAAACGGACGACAGTCAGTTCTATCGTTGGGATCTGAAGAATGAGCGTGGATTACCGGTAGCAAGCGGCGTGTACATTGTTCATCTGGATATGCCTGATCTTGGTAAGGAGAAGGTATTGAAAGTATTTATCGTACAAGCGCAAGAATACTTGGAATTTTATTAATAGAATATTTAAATGTTCAATATCCAGTAGGGAGTAAATTATGATAAAATTAAATAAAAGATACGAGGTTATTATAACACTCGTTTTCTTGATGTTGATTTCTCTGCCACTATATGCAGGCGACGCTGGAAGAATAGGCACCGCTGCAGGTGAGCAGCTGAAGCAGCCCGTAGGCGCCCGTGATCTTGCTATGGGCGGGGCTAATTTAGCTTATACCAAAGGCGTTGACGCTTTATACTGGAATCCCGCCGGTTTGTCCAATATGGAAAGCGGATTTCAGGCTGCGTTTTCGCGCGTTACAATTTTTAATGACATCGCCGTAAATTATTTCGCTCTCGGCGTTGATTTCGGTAATTTAGGAACATTGGGGTTTGACATAAAATCCTTTGATTTCGGCGATATCTCTCTGACAACTCAGGAAGATATGGACGGTACATCGGGCGCCACATTCAGCCCGACTTGGGGTACAATCGGTTTGACCTATGCAAATAAGCTTACGACATCAATACAGGTTGGCGTTAAGGCTAAATTTGTTTATGAATCCGTTCCCCGCGCCGGCGGTAATGCGGTTGCCTTCGACCTTGGTATTCAGTATAAGAATATTGCCGGATTGCAGGGCTTTTCATTTGCCGTGTTAATGAAAAATATCGGCAGCAATATGAAGTACGGCGGCTCCGCTCTTACCGAAAAAGTGGTCGATCCGACAACGGGCGTAACAAAATACTACGAAAGAGTTGCATCTTCCGATCAATTACCGGCCTTTATGTCCATCGGCTTGGCCTATAACATGGACTTGAATGAATCGTCGAATGTCTTATTCACAGGATTGTTTCAGAATAATAACGTTGAATATGATATGTTTAAACTCGGTGTGGAGTATGCCAATAAAAATGATATCGTTCCTTTTGCCGTTCGTGCCGGTTATATCATTGCCAATGATATTCCTGATAATTACAAGCAACTCTACACGTATTCTTTCGGTGTTGGTGTTGAAAAGAAATTCGGCAATGCCATGATAGGAATTGATTACGCCTATAGAGACGCCGATATATTTGATGCAAACAATATGTTTACCATACATGTTGGTTTTTAATAAAAAAAGTAATCAAAAAAGCCCCGCTCAGCGGGGCTTTTTTTTTAGCGTAATACAACTGGATATCATTTCGACTGTAGTTCCGATGTTTTTTATCGGAATGAAATGGAAAAATCTTAAATTATTACTATTACCCAATAGCAAGCGATTTTGATTTTTTTTACTTAATATGTGAAATGATAGTGTGGCATATAATTATTTCAACATGTGCGCCCCCATTGTCATTTCCACATATTTAAAACTGGAATCTGAATCTAACCTTTTGCTGCATTTAGATTCTTCGATTCAGCGGAGTATGACAATAGTATAAGTTTTCTGATAAAACCGCCCCTTTATCTTTGTCGTTCTTCGACCGGTTGGTAAATCTTAATCTTGCAACTTGCTCCATACAATTTTTTTGATTTAAACGGACAATGACATATTCATGATATTCACTATTATTTTCATTAATTATTTTGTCAAGCTATGTTCTTAAAAACAGATACTATTAATTATTTATGTTTATGATAAAAAATACTGCATTTTAAGGAATATTTTTGTAAAATAGCGTTTTAATAATTTAAAATGTTATGGAGAACGTTCTATGAAAAAATATATCGGAATTACTATTGGCGATCCGTCGGGAGTCGGGCCTGAAATTGTATTAAAATCGTTATTAAAACACGATGAAATATATGAGATATGTTATCCCATAGTATTTGGAAATAAGGAGATACTTTCAAAATATATTGGCAATATTTCAGATACGATCGATATTGTGCAGATAGATAAAATCGATGATTCGATATTACCGCATAAGAACAAGATATTTTGTTACAGTAAAGAAAAATTAGAAAATATTCCTTCGCCGGGTGTAATCGACAGCGAGTCTGGTCGTCTCGCCTATCAGGCAATAGAAGATTCCATACAATCCTTGATGAATGAGGAAATATCCGCCGTTGCTACCGCTCCCATTAATAAGGAAGCTTTAAAAAAAGCACAAATACCGTTTTTAGATCATACGGAGATATTTACAAAAAAAACCAACAGTAAAAATACGATGACTCTTTTTATGACAGGGAATTTACGCATATTTTTTTTAACGCGCCATCTACGTTTTAGTGAAATATCATCAGCGTTAAAGATCGATGATATTGTCTTAAACTTAAAGAACAGCAGTAAATATCTAAAAAAACTTGGCATAAAAAATCCGAAAATTGCGCTTGCCGCTTTAAATCCCCATGCAGGCGAAAGCGGAATGTTCGGCGATGAAGAGATCGGGGTTTTAACGCCTGCAATAAATATTGCAAAAAATAATGGAATTGACGTTTATGGACCGATTGCCGCCGATTCCGTCTTTCACTTATGTAAGGAAGGGGAATTCGATGCCGTACTTTCTTTATATCATGATCAGGGGCATATTGCCGCTAAAACGCTCGATTTTTATAAAACAATCAGCTTAACCATGGGGCTGCCTTTTCTTAGGACATCGGTTGATCATGGGACGGCAATGGATATTGCCGGAAAAAATAGTGCAAACGAAATAAGTATGGTAGAAGCGATAAAAGCCGCAGCCGAATATGGCTGGGATCTGGAAAAATACGAATAAAAAAATTAGTTATATTAGGTTTTTTCGCGATTCGGGCGAATAAACGATTTTTATTATGATATTCTATTTAATCCATTCAAATGTTATTACAAGAAAACGGATGATTCTATATATAATTCCAATTTAAAATTTCAGTCTGTACCGTATGGATCGAAATGTCAAGTTTGTAATATTTATACCGGCCTGCACCGATGTTTTATGTATCGGGGCCTGTCCAATTGTTCTTACTCAGTGTAGTAAACGCATATCATATACGGCGCGCAAGTAGCGGCATAGATCGGTAAACCTCATCAGAGACGGAAAAGCCGCACTTGTTTTTATACTTTTTGATCGAAATCGTATCAGATCCGTTTAAAGGAATATCAAAGATGCAAAAATATTAACGGCGTCTTTTTATTACACTCAAATTGCGGAAGAACAAAAATAATTTAATTACAACTATGGAAAAAAATATTTTATGAAAAAAAATATAAAAGAAAAATTAAAAAATTTGCTAAAAAAACGTATTTTGATCTTAGACGGCGCAATGGGTACCATGATTCAGCGCCATAAATTAACTGAAGATGATTATCGCGGTAACGAGTTTAAAAACTATCATAAAAGTTTAAAAGGCAATAATGATCTGCTTTCCTTGACAAAACCCGAAATTATAAGGGAAATACATGTCGAGTATTTAAAAGCCGGCGCTGATATAATCACCACAAATACTTTTAACGCAAACGCCGTTTCTCTTACAGATTACGATATGTCGTCATTAACATATCGTTTGAATAAAACATCCGCTGAGATAGCCAGAAAAGCCGTTGAATCATTTGGCAATAGGGATAAATTTGTAGCCGGTTCAATCGGGCCAACAAATAGGACCTTGTCGATTTCTCCTAAAGTAAGCGACCCGGGATATAGAGATGTTACTTTTGACGAAGTCGTTAATGGGTATTATGCCCAGGTTAAGGGATTGGCCGACGGCGGAGTAGATCTTTTTATACTTGAAACTATTTTCGATACATTAAATGCCAAAGCCGCCTTATATGCAATTGATAAATATAAAAACGAATACATGGTTGATATACCGGTAATGGTATCCGTTACTATCGTCGATTTAAGCGGCAGAACGTTATCAGGACAAACCCTGGAGGCTTTTTGGACATCGGTAAGTCATTACGAATTATTTAGCGTTGGTATAAATTGCTCTTTAGGGCCAACACAAATGCGTCCGTATATTGAAGAATTAAGTTCCATGGCTCCAATTTATACCAGTCTTTATCCTAATGCCGGTCTCCCTAACGAATTCGGAGAATATGAAGAGACCCCGGAACAGATGGCCGCCGTGTTAAAAAGTTATGCGGAAGAGGGGTATTTAAATATCCTAGGCGGTTGCTGCGGCACAACGCCTCAACATATCCGAGAATTTTCCGAAGCGGTTAAAAATGTAACGCCGAGAATATTACCGAAAGTAAAACGGCATCCGCAATTCAGCGGTTTGGAAACATTAACGGTTTTACCATCCACAAATTTCATTAATGTAGGGGAGCGCTGTAACGTGACGGGATCGCGTCGTTTTGCGCGGCTTATAAAAGAAAAAGATTATAATGCCGCCATTGAAACAGCACGCAAACAGGTGGAAAACGGCGCTCAGATACTCGATATCAATATGGACGAAGGTTTAATTGACGCTCAAAAGGAGATGACCGTATTTTTACATTTGTTAGCATCCGAGCCCGATATTGCGCGTGTTCCCGTTATGCTGGATTCATCAAAATGGGATGTTATTCTTGCCGGTTTAAAGTGTCTTCAGGGAAAAAGTATCGTCAATTCCATTAGTTTGAAAGAAGGAGAAAAATCGTTTATTGAACACGCTTTTGAAGCAAAGCGGTTCGGCGCGGCGCTGATTGTGATGGCATTTGACGAAGAAGGACAGGCCGAAACGGTAGAAAGGAAAGTCGCAATATGCCGTAGAGCTTATGCGCTGCTTACGGAAAAAGTGGGTATACCGCCGGAAGATATCATTTTTGATCCTAATATTTTTGCTGTCGGTACCGGTTTGGAAGAACACAATAATCTGGCGATAAATTATATTGAAGCCGTCAAAGAAATAAAACAAGAATTTCCAAAAATATTAATTAGCGGCGGACTAAGCAATCTTTCCTTTGCGTTTAGAGGCAACAACGCCATTCGGGAAGTAATGCATTCGGCTTTCTTGTTTCATGCAATAAAAGCCGGAATGGATATGGGTATTGTTAATGCCGGACAAATAACCGTGTACGAAGAAATTCCCAAAGATTTGCTTGAACTGGTCGAAGATGTTTTGTTTAATCGCAGAACAGATGCTACGGAACGATTAATTGAAAACGCTCATCTATTTCAGGAAACCAAAGAAAAAGATAAAAGTGATGACGGTTGGAGAAAATTGCCCGTTAAGGAGAGAATGGAACATGCGCTGATAAAAGGAATTACGGAATATATTGATGAAGATACGGAAGAGGCAAGAAAAGAACTCGGCGATCCTTTAAAAGTAATAGAGGATTATTTAATGAACGGAATGGGTAAAGTAGGCGATCTTTTCGGTTCCGGAAAAATGTTTTTGCCTCAAGTTATCAAAAG
This sequence comes from uncultured Calditrichaceae bacterium, assembly GCA_964424545.1. Lineage (GTDB taxonomy): Bacteria > Calditrichota > Calditrichia > Calditrichales > Calditrichaceae > JAUVIB01. The sequence goes on along the minus strand of CAYRJN010000030.1, from coordinate 15,842 downwards.
CGCCAGAGTGATGAAAAAAGCGGTAGCCTACCTGAATCCTTATATTGAAGAAAGCAAGTCAAAAGATAAAGCCGCCAGTAACGGGAAAATTGTGTTGGCCACGGTTAAAGGCGATGTTCATGATATTGGTAAAAATATTGTCGGCGTTGTCTTGGGATGCAATAATTTTGAAATTATCGATCTCGGCGTAATGACCCCTGCTGATAAAATTATTAAAAAAGCCATTGAAGTAGACGCGGATATAATCGGTTTGAGTGGTTTAATTACTCCGTCATTAGATGAAATGGCTCATGTGGCCAAGGAGATGCAACGCTATAAATTAAAAACGCCGTTATTAATAGGCGGAGCAACAACATCAAAAAAACACACGGATCTTAAAATTTCTCCCAATTATGACGGCCCTACCGTGTATGTAGCGGATGCTTCTCGTTCCGTCCCGGTAGTCAACGACCTTATGACCGCTGCGGACAATAATCATAAAACGGCTATTATTTCAGAAAAATTACAGACCGGTAAAGAACAAATAATAAAAAAAAGCGCTCTTATTTCAATAAAATCTGCCAGAGAAAATAGAATACGATTAGATTTTTCTGCCGATAATATCGTTAAACCGAAAAATATCGGTATTGTTTCGTATAATGACTACTCTTTAAAGGAGATAGCCGAATATATCGATTGGTCTCCCTTGTTTTCCGTATGGGAATTAAAAGGAAGGTATCCTGCAATCTTACGCGACAAAAAATACGGAGTAGAAGCTGAAAAATTATTTAACGATACAAAAAGGTTGTTAAAAAGAATAATAAATGAAAAGCAATTAACTGCTAATGCCGTTTTAGGTTTATTCCCTGCAAATAGTATTGAAGACGATATTGAATTATATAGCGATGAAAATAGAAAGGAGAAAATAGCCGTTATTCATACGCTACGCCAGCAGATGGCTAAACGGCCGCCTGCAAAAAATGCCGCTCTTGCCGATTTTATCGCCGAAAAGAGCAGCGGTCTAAATGATTATCTTGGTATGTTTGCTGTGACGACGGGCATTGGAATTGAAAAACTAATTGCTGAATTTGAAGAACAGCATGATGATTACCATATCATCCTTGTTAAAGCGCTTGCCGATCGATTGGCCGAAGCCTTTGCCGAATTATTGCATGCTAAAGTGCGCAAGAAAATTTGGGGATATGCTGCGCATGAACATTTAAGCGATGAAGAGATAATTAAAGAAAAATACAGGGGAATTCGTCCCGCGCCCGGTTATCCGGCCTGCCCCGACCACTCTGAAAAAGAAACCTTGTTTAAAATTCTTAAGGTGAATGAAAAAGCAGGCATAACCTTAACCGAGAATTTCGCTATGTATCCGGCGGCGTCGGTCAGCGGGTTTTATTTTGCTCATCCCGACTCATTTTATTTTGGCGTAGGAAAAATAGGTATGGATCAATTACAGGATTATGCCTGTCGTAAAAACATTGATATGGAAAGGGCAAAGGTAATTTTAAGCGCCAATCTCGAAGAATAATACGTCCTTACGCGCTGTGTCGGGTTATCTTTAATAACTAAGTTTTGTGATAATAATGCTTTAAAGGTCGGAGATTAAAATTATGAAAAACGATGTTTTGCAATTTGAATATACGTTTGATTTTAACGACGGAACGTCGGTTAAATTTACGATTCATCTTGACGGAGAGACGCTTAATTATATTCCCTATACCGAACCGAAAGAAGCCGAATGGACGAAATTAGAAAACAATAAATGTAACAACTGTACCCTTAATAATAAAGAATATTTGCATTGTCCCATCGCTTTGAATTTAAATTCCATTTTATCCCATTTTTATTATAATAAATCTTATGAAACCGTAAAAGTTACCGTAAAAACAAATGAGCGTACCTATTTTAATGAACTTGCATTACAGCACGGATTGGCATCCATGTTGGGGATATATATGGTCAGCAGCGGTTGTCCCATATTAGGGCAGCTAAAACCAATGGTACGCTTTCATCTGCCGTTCGCATCGGTTGAAGAAACCATATTCAGAGCCGCCAGTACATATCTGCTTAGCCAATATATTAAAAAATCCAAAGGAGGCGAACCGGACTGGGAGTTGAAAAAACTGATAGAGATATATAGTGAGGTTGAAGAGGTTAATCAGGGAATTGCTATGCGCATACGTTCCGTAGCAGATATGGATGCTAATATTAACGCCTTGGTAGCGCTTGATGTATTTGCCAAAGAAGTGCCTATAACGGTAAAATCAAAATTAAAGGAATTTGAATACCTTTTTAGAGAGTTTATTTAGCGTTGGACAAAAAATGGTAAATTCCCAAAATATACTATGGAATACATTAATATCCTGACAAATACCATACGCAAAAATACAGTCTTTTCATTTATCCGATATAAAAAAAATCGTTTTGCAGGTTGATTGTTAACGTTTTATTAAATAATTTGAATTTCTAATTTATGTGTTTGCGAGCCATTATTTAACAATATTGAGGGAAGCGTTTCATGTAATGTAAATACGCTTCCGCTCTATAATTAAATGAATAAATAAGACGGCAAATGTGTATTTATTGTACGTAATATCTAATTTGTATTAGAAAATACGAATTACTGGCACTCCTCCTATATTCGAATAAACCAAAAAAATGACGGCGGGCGATGAAAGCGCTATGGAAATTAAAATATTGTACGATATTATTATATTGTATGGTATTTACGGGGCAAGCCCAAAATTTAAAACGGGTTAAAATAACGAGAATTATCGATACCAATCTTTTTGAAATTGATGATAGGGATACCGTAACACTGGCCAACTTGGAAATACCTTCAAAAACTACAGCCGATACGCTTTTAAAAGAATATTTCATTCCCAATGTATGGAAGTATGAAATCAAACATATTTTAACCAAATACTTTTATCTGGAATACGCGCAGGAGAAAAATAAATCGAGTGGTATACGCAAAGTATATTTATATGAGAAACAATTGTTCTCCCAAAATTTAATCAATGAATACATGCTTAAAAGGGGGTATGCGCAATATGTCCCGTTAAAAGATTCGCCACAGCAAAAAAAGTGTGAAGAAGCCGCATTAATGGCAAAGAAGGAAAATATCGGTATTTGGAAAACTGATAAATATTTTCGTAAGGGAACGGGTATAAAAGAGGCCGCAATCGAATTCGGTCTCGGCCGACGTGCCGGCATTGATAATACCTATAAGTTTATCGAACTTTCCTTAAGAACGGAGCAGAATAGTCCATATTTTTACAATATTGCATACCAACAATTGTTTTATAAAGATTTACATTATTATGAAGATACGCCCAAAGCGCCCGATATTGTAAATGCGAGCGATATATTTATAAAGCTGGCAGTCGGCGGAAATCATAAGTATCTTGGTATTAAAGCGGCGTTGTATTTAATTTATATTAATCACGATAATGTAGGCGAAGGCTTTTACTTTCCCATACTGCCCTCAGTTGGTATCAACGCCGGCTTGATAAAGAGATGCTATATATCCGCCGAATGGATAAGTATCTCGCAGGGCAGGCAATATCTTGCCGCTTTGTCCGCCCATTATTACCCTGAATTATATATCAAATCGATTAATCTTTTATATTATTGGAATAATAGCAATGATAACGATCAATGGGAAATTAAACTGAATGCCAACTATATCGCTTTTAAAAAGATGTCTTTAAATTTTGATATTGCCGTTGTGCAAATTAAGAATTATGATGAAATAAAAAAGTATTTAGCGGGTAGTATAGGAATCGGTTATCTTTTTCGTTAAACGAAGATGGGGAAATATGTACAGTCAAATCACTTTATTTTTATTTTTTATTTCATTTTCATCGCTTTACGGCCAAAAGGTTGAAATAACAAAAATCATTGATACCAACTTGTTTGAGATCAATAAACAAGATACCGTAAAGCTTGCAAATTTGCAAATACCATCCAAAATGGATTCCGATTCATTGCTTAAAGCCAATGTAATACCCTATGTTTTACAGTATGAATACAAGAGGTTGCTTCGTAAATATTTTATAATGCGCTATGCGGATAAGACGGATAGTTTAAGTCGTTATCGTTTGGTATATTTATATGTTAAACATCCGTTTACAAAAGATTTTATAAATGAAGAGATTTTATTAAAGGGTTATGGTAAATTTATTCCTTTAAAAGATTCCGAAGCGCAAATAAAATGTGAAAAAGCGGCATTAAAAGCCCGAAAATCCAAAAAAGGGATTTGGAATCCGCCGAAATATTTTCATAGCGATTTGGGAATGAAAGAATTGTCTTTTCAATTTGGATATGGGCATGGTAACTTTGATGGGGAGAAGAATTATTCACGATATATGTTATCATACCGAAATGAGCAAAATCGGTTTTTTTCCGCTATATTACAAATAGCCTATTTTAGATATGATTATATGGAATATCCCGAGGCCGTTCCTGAAGACGATGATTATATATATACCGTGAAAAAGGTGAATAATAATCTGCTCTTAGTGAATACGGAGATAAATGCCAATGGAAAATATATCGGACTTAAATTCTTATTGCGTCTAAATATTGTTAGAAAAAAGGATGAAGATTTTCAGTATTTTCCTTTTATGCCGGGTATCGGTGTAAACTTAGGGGATATAAAAAATATATACATGTCTTTGGAAGTTTTTCCTTTTTCGCAAAGTAATTATTATTTAATGGCGTTATCCGCTCATTATTTTTTAGCGCTTCCTTTTTGGGAAATGCATTTCTATTATTATTTTAACGCCGATTATAACAATGCGAAAGAATTTCAGTTGAGGTTGAGTTTTAGCGTAAATCATAAAATATCGTTTAAATTGGGCGCTGCTTCTATTATTCCCGATCAATATGTGTCATCTAAGAACTATTTTGCGTTAAATCTTGGAGTGGGTTATTTATTTCATTAGCGATTAAATATATATAATTTTTACTTTAATCCGCGAAAATTTCATTGTTATTTGTAGAGGGGAAAAAGAACATAGCTTCGCAAAGTGATTAATGAAAAAAGTACGGGTAGAATTGTCAACGTGTCATTTTCTGATGACTCGGCGAAAAGCGATTTTCTTAGCGGAACAGCATGAATTTAAAAACTATATACTCCTGTTTTTTTTAATGAAAATATTATTTATTTTATTTTTTCTCTTTTTAATCCGCAGCAAACAATATTAAGCAATAAGATAAAAAAAGTTGTATATTTATGGGACAAGGATTAAACATTTATCAAAATATATCGTAATTAAAGCATTATTACTTTAGGATGCGGAGGTCTTATGAAAAAATTTATCATGTATTTTATTTTTTTGGCGCTAATTTCAAGCGCCGGAGCCGAAACCGTTAAAACGCGGCATAGTTATATGATGCGTTTCCCTGACATTTACGGTAATACGGTAGTTTTCGTAAGCGGGGAAGATATATGGAAGGCGCCTGCGAGCGGCGGCGAAGCGGTACGCTTGACTATTCATGACGGCTCGGAACGTTTTCCAAAATTTTCTCCCGACGGCTCGTTAATTGCTTTTACGGGAGAATATGACGGAAATTCTGATGTTTATGTTATGGATGCGGCAGGCGGGAATATTCGTCGTTTAACCTATCATCCGGGATATGATGAGGTGGTCGGTTGGAATCCGGAAAATAATAACATTTTATTCCGGTCCGGCCGCGATAGTTATTCTCGTTTTTATCGTCTTTATGAAATAACGCCGGACGGCAAAAATATCACACCTTTGATATTGCACGAAGCGGCGCAAGGAAGTTTTTCTGCGGATGGTAAAAAAATAGCTTATAACCGTATGTCGCGAGAAACGCGCACTTGGAAACGATACAAAGGCGGAACGGCACAGGATATTTATATTTATGATTTTGACGCTCAAAAGGAGACTAAAATAACCGAATATAAGGGGACCGATCGTATCCCCATGTGGATAGGGGATAAAATCTATTTCAGCTCCGATCGCGACCGTCATTTGAATATATATGCTTACGATATTAGAAACGAGACAATAAAACAGATAACCCATCATAATTATTACGATGTGCGCCGTCCCAGCATGGGAAGTGGTAAAATTGTTTATGAATTGGGGGGAAATATATATCTTCTGAATCCGCAAACAGGCGAAAGCAAACAAATACCGATAGAAATTAAACAAGATGCGCCGGAGGTACGACCTTATTGGAAAAATGTGCAAAAGAATATTACTGAAATCGGGATATCGCCTAACGGTAAACGCGCTTTGATCGTAGCTCGGGGAGAGATATTTACGGTACCGCAGAAGTACGGTGAAATTCGCAATTTAACCCAAAGTTCAGGAGCGCGCGATAGAGGAGCGGTATGGTCCCCGGACGGCAAAAGTATCGCTTATGTATCGGATGCAAACGGCGAATACCAGATTTACGTAACGGCTCAGGATGGTCAGGGAGAGACAAAGCAGTTGACGGATTATAAAACAGGCTATCGGCATGCTTTAAAATGGTCTCCCGACAGTAAGAAAATTGCCTTTACGGATCAAACCAACACCCTGCGTTATATCGATTTAATCAGCAATAAAATTATTACTATCGATAAGGCCGATTTTGAAAATATTGATGTCTCGCTTGATAAAAAGCCGATTAGTGATTTCGACTGGTCGCCGGACAGCCGTTTTATCGCCTATTCCAAAATGAATGCGGATATTGTTTATCAGATTTATATCTATGCTTTAAAACAAAAAAAGATTTACACGCCGAGTAACGGGCTTTATAATGATTTTTGTCCCACATTTTCAAAGGATGGGAAACGTCTGTTTTTTGTCTCCAATAGAAGATTTTCGCCGACATACGGTGATTTTGAATGGGAAATGGTATATAAAAATGTAGCCGGTATCTATAGCTTTGCGTTAACAAGCGGCTCGGGATCATTGCTTCCTTTCCGCAGCGATGAGGCTTTGGGAGCTAAAAAAAGTAAACATAAAAGCGGCGATGTTTGGGTTTCTATTGAATTTGCGGGATTATCCGACAGGGTGGAAGCGTTGCCGCTGCCGCGAGGCAATTACAGACATTTATCGGTAAATGAATCGAACTTATTTTTTCTAAATAAAGACAACGGCGATTTTAATCGCTTTGAATTTCGTAAAGTTAACAATATGGATTTGCATGCTTACTCTTTTAAAGATAGAAAAGAACATCTTGTTATCAGCGGCATCAATGACTATAAATTATCGCAAAATGGGAAAAATATTGTCTATAAAAAAGGAAAAGATGTCGGTATTATCAAATCAAGCGAAAAGAAATCCAAAGGCGAAAATCTTAATTTGGCAGAATTAAAGATGTGGTATAATCCGCGCGAAGAATGGCGTCAAATTTATAATGAAGCGTGGCGTCTTGAACGGGATTTTTATTATGAGGCGAATATGCATGGTATTGATTGGCCGGCTATGAAAATAAAATATGAGAAGCTGCTGCCAATGGCTTCCTGCCGTCAAGATATTCGTTTTATTGTCGGTGAGTTGATAGGAGAATTAAATACGTCTCATACTTATGTATTCGGCGGCGATGCAAAACGTCGGGCTGAACATGTTAACGTAGGTATGTTGGGCGTAGATTGGGCGGTATCCGATAATCATTATATTATCAAAAAGATTTACAAAGTAAGCGATTGGACGGGCAATGTTCAGCCGCCGCTCGCTAAACCGGGCGTGGATGTACAGGAAGGCGATTATTTGATTAAGGTTAACGGCCAAACGATATCAGCCGACCATAATATTTATGCATATTTTCAAGGTTTGGCGGGCAAGCAGGTTAAATTAATGATCAATGATAAACCGACGGCCAAAGGGGCGTGGCAGGTTACCGTTAAGCCTTTAAGCGGTGAAAGGACTTTACGTTATCTTGACTGGCTGGAATATAATCGTAAAACGGTTGACGAGCTTTCGAACGGCCAGATCGGGTATATTCATTTGCCGGATACATATAACGGTTCGGCAAAGATTTTTCCTAAGTATTTTTATTCGCAGACACGTAAAAAAGGAATAATCGTTGACGGGCGTTATAATGGCGGCGGTTTGGATCCCGATATCTTTTTGCAACGCCTTGCTAAAAAACCGATGGCTTTTTGGACGCGGCGCTATTCTCATGATCAAATATCTCCTACTTACGCTAATATGGCGCATATGGTTTGTCTTACCAATCGACAAGCCGGTTCCGGAGGCGATGAGCTGCCCTATGAGTTTCGCAAAAAAGGCTTAGGCAAAGTTATCGGTACGAGAAGTTGGGGCGGTTTGGTTGGCGTTTCTATGTTTATCAGTCTAATAGACGGCGGCGGTTTGTCGGCTCCCGATTATCGTATTTATGACACAGAGGGACGTTGGATTGTGGAAAATGAAGGCGTTACACCGGATATTATTGTCGATAATAAACCGGAAGAGATGGCCAAAGGATATGATGCCCAGTTAAGAAAGGCGGTGGATATTTTGTTAAAAGAGATCAAATATAATCCCATAACCTGGCCGGCGCACGAAGCGTACCCTATTGATAAATAAATTTTCGATGTTGTAAAAAAGCCCCGTTTTTACGCGGGGCTTTTATTTTTGATAATATAGCCTTATGTTGATGTTTGCTATGCAATTTGCGTTAATACATGAACGGTAAATTCATCAAGAATCTCCTCTGTAGCCTTGACAAAATCCTGAACATGCTTTTGGCTCGCATGTTTATCAAGAAGTTCTTTACTCTCCCATCTTTCAATAAAGATAAAAAGAGCCGGATCATCGCTGCTTTCGGTGAGATCATATTGAATACAGCCTTCGTCCGTTTCTCTCGTAGGTTTGATTAATTTCAACAACTCACTTTTAACCTCTTCGATATGCTCTTTTTTTGCTTTGATAATGGCAATTACATGGATCATTTTTCCTCCTTAATCAATTTTTTTAAATACTCGTGTATCGTCGGTAAAAGTATAAACCATCTCTTCGGGGATGCCTTTTCCCCCAAGTTTGAATTTTAAATCGATAGCCGTAAACTTGGTTGAAAAATGTTCTTTGGAATAGGCTTCCAATTGAAGACGTCTGTTGCTTTTTAGCAAATATAACTTTCCGTTTTCAAATATTATGTAAAGTTTTCTGTCGGCCTTATCTTGATAGGTTCCGGCGTATTTTTTCAGCGTATTGGCATCGAGAGAAATTACAGGCGGATAAGACGGCGCTAAGGAAGGTTTTTCCGATAGTTCTCTTAGCCAAATATTTCGATAGCGTACAGGATTTCCGTGATCTTGTAAAGTAAGGGGCAGCTTGGCGGGATGGCATTCATATTCGCGGTATTTTAACCAATCGGTGCCGCCCCATAACTCCACATTGTCCTGAACGAGGACGCCGTTATGAAAAACCGTCATACGAGCCGGTTTGATCACTCTTCCCAAATTGTCAAACCGCGGCCGATGAAAAATAATATCATAAGCCTGCCATTCTCCCGGCGGGCGGCAGGCGTTTACCTGCGGTGGATACTGACCGTAAACGGCTCCGGCCTGACCGTCTGCATACGTTTCGTTGTCATAAGAATCGAGTACCTGAACCTCATAACGACCCATTAGAAAAACGCCGCTGTTTCCGCGTCCCTGACTATGTCCTTTCGGGGGAATCGGAGCGGACCATTCAACATGAAGTTGAATGTCGCCGAAACCCTCTTTAGTTCGAATATATCCGCTGCCTTTTACGCATTCAAAATAGCCGTTTCCGACAATCCATTTCGTTTTACGGCCGTCCATACCCACCCATTTTGAAAGGTCTTTACCGTCGAAAAGTATAACAGCGTCCGAAGGAGGGAGAACGGGCAGATATTGGGCCGGAGGCGTTATGATTTTCGGTTTAGGACGATTAAGATCATGCGCTTTCCATTTGACTTCATTTTGCGCTGTCAGCAGCAACGGCGTAATTAAAAGAGGAATAAATAAAATTTTAAAAATTTTGAAAACAGACATGGCGTTCTCCTTATTATTTTTAAGGTTGAAATCTAATAAAGACTCAATTTGTTCATTAAAAACGATATTAACAAATCATTAAAGGGCATTATTACGATCTTTGCTGCTACAGGCTACGATGCCGTGTGCAATAGCGCAGACTTTACCCTGGTCATCAACTACTTCCGCCGAAGCAAAAGCAATATGTTTGGATGCTCTATCCAATTTCCCTATGGCTCGCACCGATTTTGATTTTAACGGATTTAAATAGCGGATATTTAGTTCAGCCGTGCCTTTAACGGCACAGCCGAGGTTAAGCGAACCGGTCAATCCGATAGTCAAGTCGCACAACGCGGCGATAATGGCGCCGTTGACATAAGCGGAACCCATGCCCCCGAGATGTCTATCTTCCACTTTTGGAATAACACCGGTCGGATGTTCGGGATCGGATAGATCGATTTGATAGCCGAAATACTTTAATTGCTCGCTTTCATTCCACATTTTTTCAAAAATTTTGAATTCTTGTTCCGTTCGGGGGATTGTCAGGGCTTCTTTGTTAAATATTTGATTGTTTTTTGTCTCTTTTTTCATTTATTTTCTGCCTTTTGTTTTATATTATTATTAATTATTTTGCAAAGCGGTTTTCTTTAAACTACTCATAAAAAGGATTTTTTAAAATAACGTTAAAATTATAATCATTTCAAATTGGCAAATTTGCATTAATGCCTTAAATTAACAATTGAAGCCATAAAACACTAATTTAAAAAAATATTCAAATAAGGTAAAAAAAATGTATAAATTAGGAATAGATCTTGGCGGGACAAAAATTGAAGGAATTGTTCTTGATGAAAATAACCGGGAATTATTTCGCAAACGCATTGCAACGGAACAGCAATATGGTTATGAGCATATTTTGCAAAATATAAAACGAATGTATGATAACCTTGTTGACGAAATAAACGGAAAGGAGCACACACTGGGAATCGGAACGCCGGGCTCTATTTCAATAGACAGCGAATTGCTTCGAAATTCAAATACGATTGCTTTAAACGGCAAGCCGTTAAAAGCGGATTTAGAAAAAAAATTAGGACGTTTGTTGGAACTGCAGAATGACGCCAACTGCTTTGCGCTGGCTGAAGCGCTATCCGGCGCAGGGAAGGGTTACGACTTGGTTTTTGGCGTAATAATGGGCACCGGTTGCGGCGGCGGTATTATTTATAAAGGTGAAATATTACGAGGCTTACAACATATCGGCGGAGAGTGGGGACACATGTCCATCAACCCCGACGGGCCGCAATGTTATTGCGGTTCGCGCGGTTGCGTAGAAACGTATATCAGCGGCGGTGGATTAGAGCGTCTTTATGAAAAGGAATTTCAGCAAAAAGCGGAATTTGTGGAAATTGTGAAAAAATTTTATGCAGGAGATAAGCTTGTTATTGCTTTTATCGAACGTTTCTTGGATAGATACGGACGTTCTATGGCCAATCTGATCAATATTCTTGATCCCGATATTGTTGTATTGGGCGGCGGTGTCAGCAATTTTGAAGAATTATACGATAAGGGAACGGAATATGTTGGAAAGTATATTTTTTCAGATCGTTTCTATACCCCCATTGTAAAAAATAAGCTGGGAGATTCCGCCGGCGTTATCGGGGCAGCTTTGATGGGTAAATAGCAACATCTATCCGGTTTAAATTTTTATTTTTCACAAACAGAGAATAGACGGTATTTTATTGTATCGGGATTTCAAAAAAACAACCTATTCCAACTATTTTTAATATCATTTTAGACCTCATTTTAGTACTTTACAGGTTTTAAATATTTATTATATACGCTCTATTTCAGTTTGTCCGATTAAATCGAAAATGATAAAATAATAATGTATTATACAATTATTCCAACATGTGCGCCTCGATTTTCATTCCCGCATGTGTTAAGCGGGAATCTAAATCTTCCTATTCATGATTAAGATTCTACGATTCATCGGAGCATGACGCGTTGACGGTTCTACTCGCACTATTTTCGTTAATCACTTTGTGAAGCGATGTTCTTGACAGACAAATTCATTTTTTTGAAAATAAAATTTGACTACGTGATATTATCTTTTTAACTTTAAGGCTCGATTTTTACAAATTAGTTGATGGAGGTCTAAGTTGAAAACATATATTGCGCGGCAGGACGAGATAGAAGAGCAGAGAAATTGGTATCTCATAGACGCTGAAGATCAGGTTCTTGGTCGTCTGGCCAGTAAAGTTGCGCATATTTTACGCGGAAAAAACAAAGCGATTTTTTCACCGCATCAGGATGTAGGCGATTTTATTGTAATCATAAATGCGGAAAAAATAAAATTAACCGGTAAGAAAATGGATCAAAAATCTTACTTTCACCATTCCGGATATCCCGGCGGCGAGAGTTTTACATCGGTAAAATCCGTATTAGAACAACATCCGGAACGCGTAATAGAATATGCCGTGAAAAGAATGCTTCCTAAAAATCCTTTGGGAAGAAAAATGTTCAGTAAGCTGAAAGTATATGCCGGTACCGAGCATCCGCATAGCGCTCAGCAACCACAAAAATTAGAATTAGCTTAATTCAGGAAATCTAAATGGAAGAATATATTTCAATCGGAAGAAGAAAAGAATCCATTGCCCGCGTTAGAATGATTCCGGGCAGCGGTAAAGTAACTGTTAACGGTAAAGACCTGTTATCCTATTTTAAACGCGAAACTTTGATTATGGATATTGAACAGCCTTTGCAAATTACCGACAATATGGAAACGTTTGATTTTAAAATCCGCGTAAATGGCGGCGGATTAAGCGGACAAGCCGGCGCTGTTCGGCTCGGTATTGCCAGAGCTCTTTTGGCCTATAGTGAAGATTATCGTTCGGCCTTGCGTCAAGGCGGCTTTTTGACAAGAGACCCGAGAAGAACGGAAAGAAAGAAATACGGCTTGGCCAAAGCGCGTAAACGCTTCCAATTCTCGAAACGTTAAAAAATTATTACAATTAGAGAAAATGCCGGATTGCACATAGTCCGGCATTTTATATTTAAAAACACACACATCGGTTGCTTTTACCCGGGGTGTTTCCGTAAGGAGATTCGGGTGAGTATGAAGTCGATGGAGGTATAACCCAAACATAAGGAGTATTGATATGCCTGCTGTACAGTTGGAGCAGCTTTTGGCTGCCGGTGTCCATTTCGGTCACCTTACCCGCCGTTGGAATCCCAAAATGAAGCCCTACGTCTTCATGGAAAAAAACGGGATTCACATCATCGATCTTAAAAAAACCCAAAAAATGCTTGACCGCGCGCTTGATGCCGTTCGCAAAGCCGTATCCGAAAATTATGAAGTAATGTTTGTCGGTACGAAGATTCAGGCAAAAGCGCTGGTTGAAGCGGAAGCAAAACGCTGTAATCAGCCCTATGTTACACACCGCTGGCTCGGAGGAATGCTTACTAATTTTTCGACCATTAAAAAATCGATTAAACATTATAAAAATTTAGATAAAATGAGTACGGACGGCACTTATGAAAAAATATCTAAAAAAGAACGTTTGATGATTGACCGCGAAAAAGAGAAACTGCATCGTGTGCTCTCCGGCGTCGTAGATATGAAACGTCTGCCCGGAATGCTCTTTATCGTTGATATTAAAAAGGAACATATCGCCGTTAACGAAGCTAAAAAAATGGGTATTCCAATTGTAGGAATGGTTGATACCAATTCCGATCCGACGCTTGTTGATTATCCCATACCGGCTAATGATGACGCCGCAAAAAGTATCAGCTTGATTTCAGGCTTAGTTGCCAATGTAATCATAGAAGAAAGACAAAAACTGCATGATAAAAAAGAACTTGATAAAGCGGTTAGCAAAGAGAGTGAAAAAAAGGAACCTGCAAAGAAAGAGCAGCGTCCAAGACGAAGAGCTAAGAAAGAGGAGAAAAAATAATGGCAGAAATCACAGCCAAAATGGTTAAAGAGCTCCGTGAGAAAACCGGAGTCGGAATGATGGATTGTAAAAAAGCGCTCACCGAAGCAAACGGCGATTTTGATAAAGCGATTGAGGAATTACGTAAAAAAGGTATGTCCAAAGCCGAAAAGCGCGCCGGCCGCGAAGCAAAAGAGGGTATCGTTCAGGCCTATATTCATCCCGGAGCAAATCTCGGCGTGCTGGTAGAAGTAAATTGCGAAACGGATTTTGTGGCTAATACGGATGATATGAAAGAGTTTACCAAAGATATCGCCATGCATATCGCCGCGGCCAATCCGCTTGTTGTAAAACGAGATGAACTGGATCAAGCTTTAATTGAGAAAGAGAAAGAAATTTATAGAGAACAGGGCAAAAATGAAGGTAAGCCGGAACATATCGTAGAAAAAATCGCCGAAGGCCGCATTGAAAAATATTATAAGGAAGTTGTTCTTCTTGAACAGCAGTTTGTAAAAGACCCTGATAAGACTATACAGGATTTACTGACAGAGAAAATTGCAAAAATTGGCGAAAACATTACCATTAAACGTTTTGCCCGTTTTCGCATCGGTGAATAATTAATGTCTGCGCTAGACTTGAAATATAGACGTATTTTACTGAAATTAAGCGGAGAGTCTCTGGCCGGAGAACAAGACGGCGGGATCTCTTCGCAAATTTTGAAGTATTTCGTTCAGGAAGTAAAAAAGGCGCTTGATCTCGGCGTGGAAATGGCAATAGTTATCGGCGGAGGCAATATATTTCGTGGTATATCCGAAGGCGCCAAAGATATGGAGCGAACCAAAGCGGACGATATGGGAATGCTGGCAACAACAATTAACGCCCTTGCCTTGGAAGACGCTTTTAACAGGGCCGGTATTAAGGCTAAAACGCTAAGCGCCGTTGAAATGCCCAAATTTGCCGATTATTATACTAAACGGCTGGCGGCAGAAGAATTAAAATCCGGAACGTTGTTAATATTAAGCGGCGGTACGGGAAATCCGTTTTTTACAACAGATACGGCGGCTGTGTTGCGTGCGGTTGAAATTGAGGCTGACGCGGCCGTAAAAGGGACGCGTGTAAACGGCGTTTATGACGCCGATCCCGAAAGAGTTGAAAATGCAAAAAAATTTGACGAACTTACATATTCCGAGGTGCTGGAACGAGAGCTCAAAGTAATGGACTCTACGGCCGTTTCTCTGGCGAAAGAAAATCGATTACCGATAATAGTTTTTAATTTCAATATAGTTGATAATTTAAAGAACGTTGTACTAGGTAGGGCAATCGGAACAAAAGTACAGGGGTAACTTATGCCAATAAAAGAATTGAAAACGGATGCTAAGCATCGTATGGACGGCGCAATACACGCCGTTAAAGAAGAATTTTCTAAAATTCGTACCGGTCGCGCAACGCCCGCATTATTGGATTCGATACGCGTTGATTATTATGGTCAAAAGGTGCCGATAAATCAAGTAGGCAGCGTTTCCGCTCCGGAACCGCGTATGTTGGTTGTTCAGCCGTGGGAAAAAAATTTACTCTCCGTGATCGAAAAAGAAATTCAAAAAGCCGATTTGGGATTAAATCCTAGTAATGATGGTAATATTATCCGGATTCCTATTCCTCAGTTAAGCGAAGAGCGTCGTAAAGACTTGGTTAAATTGGTGCATCGTTTCGGGGAAGACGGTAAAATTGCTGTTCGCAATGTTCGTCGCGATGCTAATGACCATCTGAAAAAGTTAGAAAAAAATCACGAGATTTCGGAAGATGAATTGAGCGTGGCGCTCGAAGAGGTGCAAAAAATGACCGACGAACACATTAAAAAAGTGGATGAATTGGTCGAAGAAAAAGAGAAAGAAGTTTTGGAAGTATAAAAGAAAGCGCGTTAAGCGCTTTTTTTATTTAGCGATATGATGTGGCCTAATCGA
>CAYRJN010000029.1:0-26985 GCA_964424545.1 uncultured Calditrichaceae bacterium | reverse complement strand
TGTAACCATACCCGGCAAAGAAAAGATAATTAAGGAACTGCGGGATAAAGCTAAAAAATCAAACAGCATTTACATTGCCACTGACCCCGATAGAGAAGGCGAAGCGATCGCTTGGCATATCGCTTCCATACTCGGAAGAGACGACGGTATTTATCGCGTTGAATTTAACGAGATAACAAAAAACGCCGTTGAAAAAGCCATGCATTCTCCGCGGAATATTGATATGAATCGTGTCTATTCTCAACAAGCGCGCCGTGTTTTGGATCGTATAGTCGGTTATAAAATCAGTCCTCTTCTATGGAAGATGATTTATCGTGGGTTAAGCGCCGGCCGCGTGCAATCCGTTGCATTGCGCTTAGTTTGCGAGCGGGAAGAAGAAATTCGTAGTTTTAAGCCGCAGGAATTTTGGACCGTTCAAGCCCATGCCAAACAGGATAAAAACGATAAGTTTCTTGTTAAATTGAGCAAAATTGATAATAAAAAAGTTAAAATTAATAATCAGAAAGAGGCGGAAGCGCATACGGCGGCTATTAAAAAAGGGGATTTTGTCCTTTCGAAAATTGAGAAGAAAGAACTTAAAAGAAACCCCGGACCTCCTTTTATTACCAGTACCTTGCAGCAAACCGCATCCCGTTTATTGCGTATGCCTACTAAACGAATAATGTCCATAGCGCAAGGATTATATGAAGGTGTGGAAATTCCGGGACACGGCAGTATAGGCTTGATAACCTATATGAGAACCGATTCTACAAGAATCAGTCCGGAGGCTTTAAAGGCGGCGCATGATTTTATTGTGGGGAAATACGGCGCGGAAAACAGTTTGAGTAAGGCGCGCATTTTTAAATCAAAGAAATCCGCTCAGGATGCCCATGAAGCTATTCGCCCAACTTACGTGGATGAAAATTTCGCTCCGGATACTATTAAGGACCATCTCAGTCCGCAGCAATATAAATTGTATAATCTTATCTGGAAACGATTTGTTGCCAGTCAAATGCCGGCGGCGATAGTTGAAAAAACAAGCGTAAAAATCAGCGATGGAAAGTATGAATTTAGCGCCGAAGGCGAAGTAATGAAATATGCCGGTTTTACGATGGTTTATAATGAAAACGATGACGATAAAGAGCAAGCCGCCTCCATTCCGTCAGGTTTAAAGGAAGGCAAAGCGTGTAATATTACTAATGTAAAGGCGGAACAGAATTTTACCAAGCCGAAACCGCGTTTTACGGAAAGCACGTTGGTTAAGGAGTTGGATAGCTTAGGGATCGGCCGGCCGAGCACCTATGCGCAAATTATCAGCACAATCATTCAGCGTAAATATGTAGAGATACAAGAACGTAAATTGTATGCAACCGAATTGGGCGAGACCGTTAATACAATTCTTGTAACGAACTTTCCTGAAATTTTTAATGTTTCCTTTACGGCGGAGATGGAAAAAGAATTGGATGAAATCGCAGCCAGTAAACTGAGTTACGAAAAAGTGATGTCGGAATTTTACTCTCCTTTCGAACAGGCTATGGAAAAAGTAGATTTGAAAAAAGATAAGATAAAGTCCGAACTGCTTGAAGACGCCGGAGAAGTTTGCGAGAAATGCGGCAGTCCCATGGTAATTCGTTGGGGGCGTAACGGTAAGTTTATGGCCTGTAGCGCTTTCCCCAAGTGTAAAAATACAAAACCGATAGATGAGCCCGAAGAGCCGCAAGCAACTGATGAAGTTTGCGAGAAATGCGGCAGTCCTATGGTTATTAAAAACGGGCGCTTCGGCAAATTTCTGGCCTGCTCCAACTATCCGTCTTGTAAAAATACCAAACCGCTCAGCACGGGAATCAAGTGCCCTAAAGAAGGTTGCGATGGGGATATTATCGAGCGGAGGAGTAAGCGCGGAAAAGTTTTTTACGGGTGTTCGAGATATCCTAAATGCGATTTTGTGAGTTGGGATAAACCGGTTAATCAACCGTGTCTTGAATGCGGTAATAATTATGTCGTGGAAAAACATACCAAAGCTAAGGGGAATTTTCTACGCTGTCCGGTTTGCAAGCACGAGACGGCCATTTAGATGCTTTAGCAAATGGGCTGTCAGGGAGGAAGATTAAGAGCGAATGCTATCCGCTTTGCCTAAAACAGCCGTTGATCCGTATTAAAACATGACTGTTTAATTTCCAAGAAGCGCTCGGATCTTTTTTGCCAGACCTAAGGCGGAAAATGGTTTGGGAAGGAAAGCCGTATTATGGTTCTCGTTTATAACATTATCCACAGGGGAAGGGATGGTATATAATATTTTTTTCGTTTTAGGATTATCTTGAATTTCCCGAAGTAAAATGGAAGAAATTATCAAATCAATATTACTGCTATGATTGTTGATTATTGATAGCGCTTTTTGGCGATTATCCGCCTGTAATACATGATAGCCCATTTCTTGCAGTAAGCCTGTTGAAAAGTCTCTGACATCGGTATTCTCATCAATAAATAAAATGGTTTCCGAATAGCTTCCCGCCTTTAGTAATTCTTCTCCGACCGGCTTTGTCTCTTCCTTCTCTTGAATGACGGGCCAATATATATTAACTGTTGTGCCTTTTCCCGGTTTGCTGTTAATATTAACATAACCTTTATTCTGTTTCACAATGCCGTAAACCGTAGAAAGGCCCAGCCCTGTTCCCTTATGCATGCTTTTTGTCGTAAAAAACGGTTCAAATACTCGATCGATAATAGATTGATCGATGCCTATGCCGCTGTCTTGAATGGTTAAGAGTAGAAAGTATCCCGTTTTGGAGCCTGCATGTTCGGAGGAAAATGTCTGATCAAGGAAAACGGTTTTGGTGGTGATATTGATGATTTTATCAGCAGTTTTACTCTCTTTTTCGTTTATAGCGTCACGAGCGTTTACAATCAAGTTGATCAATATTTGCTCGATCTGGGTTGTATCCGCTTTAATCGGCGAGGCTTTTTCATCCAATGAGATATTTAAGGTAATATCCTCGCTAATCAGTCGTTGCAGCATTATTTTTAGATCTTCGATCGTTTTGTTTATGTCTATAAGTCTAGGCGAATATATTTGTTTACGGCTAAAGGCAAGCAGTTGTTTGGTTAGGTTCGCAGCTTTTATGCCCGCATTACGGATTGTTTTAAGGTCGGATTCAACGGATGTATTTTGTTTTAATTTTATCATGGCCATTTCGGCGTGTCCGTTTATAATGGTCAAAATATTGTTAAAATCATGCGCAATGCCACCGGCGAGGGTGCCGATCGATTCCATTTTTTGCGCCTGATTGATCTGTGCCTCCATCTTCTTTTGTCCGGTGATATTGCGTTGCATTCCCCAGATGCCTATTAAATAACCGTTTTCAATGATTCCAAAGGAATTATTTAAAAATATTACTTCATTTCCGAAACGATTTTTTTCATAAGTTTCCGTATTTTTAGTTCGATAACCGTTTTGGATAAAGTTTAGGTTCGCCTGAATGTTTTTTTTGTTGCGGGAGCTGCCATGCAGTTCAATAAAAGGTTTGCCAATAAAATATTCTTTGTCCTCATACCCGTACATTAAGGCAAATTGTTTGTTGCAATCGGCTACATATCCGTATTGATACATTTGTTCAACCTGCTTATCGGGCGGCAGGCTGGTTTTGATCGGAGTATTAAAAGCGATGTACCAAATCCCTTCCGTACTTCTTTCAATAAAATCGTGTAGGCTTTGTTTGCTTTTGTAGATAGCGTTTTCAATTTTTTTGCGTTGTTCTATATTCCTGATTGAAGCAATAACTCTATCTTTGTTGCCGATTTTTGCTAATGAAAGATTAATTTCTACCCAGAATAAACGACCCGATTTACTTTTGGCCCGCCATTCAAATAGCTGCGGGCCTTCGGTAATCGCTTTACGGTGCCATTTAATAGCTTCTTTTAATGTATAGGGGTGTTGGTCTGAAAATATTTTTCTTGGATTTATTGTATTAAGGTCTTCTTTGTTGTAACCGAACATATCCAATGCCGTTTTATTAACGTCAATAATATTGATATTATCTTTTTCATGAATAATAATAGCGTCGTTTGTGGAATCAAAGATCAGTTTGTATTTTTCTTCGGATTCTTTTAAGTCCGACTCTCTATTTATAATTTCGGTAAAGTCGTTTAACAAAGCTGCGGTTATTTCATTTTTAGCGGGATGTTTGAAAGCGGAAATACTGACCCATTTATTGTTAATCAACATAAATTTATAGTTCCTGACCTTTTCTTCTTTTAATGTTGATGCTAATAATTGGCGGTAAATGGGATGGGTCAACTCAAGTAAAGACTTGTTTTCGAGCGCTTCGTCGGGGAGTTGAATCAACTCTTGAAAGGTTTTATTATAAAAAAGCAAACGGCTGTTTTTTAGGATAACAACAGCCGACGGAAAAATTTGCACCATATCAAAGAAAAAATCGTCGCTTAAAAGAGGTATTAAATCTTCTTTTTTCATGGCGATTAAAGTATCTCCGCTTAAAAATAAATTTATTGTTAAAGAATAAGGACAAAGTTAATCTGAAATATTATAAACTTAATATAAATATTCAGAGTATGATAGTAAAATTTTTTAGCGCCATATTGACAAAAAAAATAATAATCAATATATTAGTACCGACCAGTCGGTCAATAATAAAAGGAAGAAAAATGCCCAAAATCATCGATAAAGCGCAAAAGAGAAAAGAAATATTGCAAGCGGCTATGCGGGTTTTTGCCGAGAAGGGAATCCAAAAAAGTAAAATGATCGATATCGCTAATCGCGCAAAAATCGGAAAGGGCACTATTTACGAATATTTTGACAGTAAAGAGGGGATTTTTAAAGAGGCCTATCTTGCCCATTTTAAAGAAATTGAAGAACGGATATTTCAAATAATGCGCTCCGGCGATACGGCCTTGCATAAAATTCATAATCTTACAAAAACTGTTTTGACGGATTTCTTTTCCGAAAATAGTGAATTAGCCGGGATTATGATGGATTTTTGGGCGGAGGGAATTCGCACAAAAGATGAGGAAATTTTGGATGTTATTAATCTAAAAGAGATGTATGCCGTATTCCGAAACATATTAATTGAAGTTTTACAACAAGGTATTGATGAAGGTTCTTTCAGGGAGATGGATAAAAAAGCGGTCGCTTCGGCTGTTATAGGGTCGTTCGACGGGTTGTTATTACAATGGACGCTCGATCGTAATATTTTTGATCTTCAATCCGTTACCGACGAGTGGCTTAATGTTTTAATTAACGGTATTAAAAATAACGGGGATTAGAGATGGGCTTTAATTATCTTAATCTATATAAAACGGTTGTTTTATTTCTTTTCATTTCAGCGCTTTCCGCGCAGGACGCTAAAGAAATCGTTAAAAAAGCCGATGAACTGATTAAGGCAAAAAGCAGGTACAGCGAAGTGAAAATGAGCGTGATTAAACCGGACTGGTCCAGGGAAATGGTTATGAAGATGTGGGCACTGGAACCTGATTACGCTCTGATTTTAATCACTTCACCGGCGAAAGACAAGGGTATGGTAACGCTGAAAAGGAAAACGGAAGTGTGGAACTGGATACCTGGTATTCATCGTATTATTAAAATACCTCCCTCTATGATGCTGCAATCTTGGATGGGTTCCGATTTTACAAACGATGATTTGGTAAAACAATCTTCCATTGTAAATGATTATCATCATAAAATTATCGGGCGGGAAAAATACGGTGCTTATGATTGTTATAAAATTGAGATGACGCCGAAAGAAAATGCTAACGTTGTATGGGGTAAAATCATCGTCTGGATATCTGAAAAAGGTTATCTCTCTTTGCGCTCCGATTACTATGACGAAGACGGTTATTTG
The DNA here is from genome assembly GCA_964424545.1 of uncultured Calditrichaceae bacterium. GTDB lineage: Bacteria > Calditrichota > Calditrichia > Calditrichales > Calditrichaceae > JAUVIB01. Next base: position 21,151 of record CAYRJN010000029.1, on the reverse strand, counting down.
ATAAAAAAAATGATTGGCGATCGGGTAAAAAGAATGGGCGGTAGAGTAATCCCCACGCGATGGGAAATGCAGCCTGTGGATAAACCCGGGCAAAAAACCGTTATGGAATATCTGAATATTAAGTTTAATGTTCCCGTCAAAAAATCCTTTTTTTCGCAAAAAAACATGAAACACCTTCGTTAAATAGAGTGGCGTTTAAGGATAAGTAAATGTATTTTTTATTAGCATGGCGAAATATATGGAGAAATAAGAAGCGTACCGTAATTGTAGCGGCTTCCGTATTCTTTTCCGTAGTTCTGGCGATCTTTATGCGTTCGGCTCAGCTGGGTTCCTATAGTTATATGATTTATTCATCCGCCAAACTCTTTACCGGTTATCTGCAAGTGCAAGGTAGGGGCTATTGGGATAATCGTTCACTTAATAAAAGCATTATTATTGAAGCGGATAAATTAAAACAGATAAAAAATATTGAAAACGTGACTTCCGTTACGCCGCGTTTTGAAGCCTTTGCGCTGATATCAAAAGAGATGACGACAAAAGTAACATCCGTGATAGGGGTCGACCCTCGAGAAGAAGAAAAAATGACCGATTTGCAGGGACGGCTTATAAAAGGAGAATATTTGGCGCCTTCATCTAAAGGGGCGTTGCTTGGCTCGGGCTTAGCCGCCATGCTGAAGGTTTCGATCGGCGACAGCGTTGTTTTATACGGACAAGGATATCACGGACAGATCGCAGCAGCTATTTTACCCGTTTCGGGAATCGTAAAATTACCTTTTGAACAAATGAATAACGGGATGATTTTTATAACGCTTTCCAATGCTCAGGAGGTGTTTTCCGCCGAAAATAGAATTACCTCCTTACCCATTATGATTGACAATATTAATAAACTCCATAAAATTAAGAAACGCGTAAGAGAAATTATCGGCGATTCTTATGATGTTTTAACTTGGGATGAGATGATGCCGGATTTGAAGCAAAATATTCAAACGGATAATGCCGGCGGTTTGATTATGCTGGCAATTTTGTATATTGTTATCGGTTTCGGAATACTTGGCACGGTAATGATGATGATTGCGGAACGTACCAAAGAGTTTGGTATTCTTATTTCCGTGGGAATGCGCAAAAGTAAGTTGATATTGATAACGGCGCTGGAATCGATTATTATCTCTTTACTGGGAGCGCTTGTCGGAATGGCGGCAAGTTTTCCGCTTATTATATATATGTATCATAATCCGATCCCCGTTTCCGGCAATAAAGCTAAATTGTACGATTCGCTGGGTATTGAACCGATTATCTGTTTTAGTAAAGAAATCGGTATATTCTTTTCACAAGCGGAAGTCGTGCTTTTTATTGCGATGATAACGGTCGTTTATTCTATTGTTCATATCTATCGCTTAAATCCCGTGGAAGCGGTAAGACGGTAGAATAAATATGATAAATGGCATTAATGAAGAGTTTGTTCGCAGAGAAAAATAAGGAGCGTTAGATGTTAACAGCGCTGGCTTGGAAAAATATTTGGAGAAATAAAAAACGCAGTCTGATTGTCATTGTTGCCCTGGCCTTCGGGTTGTGGGGCGGTCTGTTTTCCGGCGCCGTGATGATCGGTATGGGAGAATCCATGGTTAATCTGGCGATTGAGAGGAATTTAAGTCATATCCAAATCCATAAACCGTTTTATACGCGGGATAGAGATATTAAAGCTTATATTCCTGATGGTTTGGAGATAGTCGGAGCGATAAAAAAAATAAAATATGTGCGGAATGTCTCCGGCCGAACGCTTATTGAAGGAATGGCGGCGTCACCGGCTTCAACATACGGCGTGCAAATTATCGGGATTAATCCGGCGGAGGCTAAAAATACGACCTCTATTTCCAAACAGTTAATAAGCGGTTCGTATGATGAGCTGTCAAAGAAAAATCGCATCATAATCGGTCAAAAGTTGGCCAAACGCTTAAATCTGAAAATTCGCTCTAAAATCGTTTTGAGTTTTGAGGGCATACATGAGTCTATTGTCTATAATTCTTGTCGGGTGGCGGGCATATACAAAACGGAATCGGCGCAATTTGACGGAATGCATGTTTTTATCAATCGGAATGATTTGTTTAGAGCGCTTGAAAGCAAACCGATTATCCATGAAATTGCCATCCGTTTAGATAAGGAGAAAAATATCCCTCAAGTTTTGCGTATATTAAAAAAGCAATACCCTCGTTTATCCGTGCAATCGTGGGAAGAGATCGCGCCGGAAATTGCTTTTCTATCCGATTCTATGGAAAATTTTACCTACCTGTTCGTGGCTATTATTCTATTTGCTCTGGTTTTCGGCATTACCAACACAATGCTGATGTCCATCATAGACCGTATTCGAGAATTCGGGGTATTAATAGCTGTCGGTATGAAGCGTATGAAAATTTTCATCATGATTATTTTGGAAACCGTATTTTTATCGGTAACGGGCGGTTTAAGCGGTATTCTAATCGCGGCTGTTACAATCGATTATTGGTCGAAAGCAGGCATTGATCTTTCCATTATTTCCGCCAGCCTGGAGAGCTTTGGCGTAAGCGCAATGCTTTATCCGGAATTGCCTCTTTCGATGTATTTTGTGTTGTCTATTATGATTATTTTGGCGGCAAATATAGCGGCCTTATATCCGGCGGTGAAAGCGATTCATATAAAACCGGCGCAGGCGATACGGACATACTGACACGGATAGAGGGAATAGATTTTGTCAAGACAAACAATAATCAAAATCTTTTTGGGAGCATGAACATGGCGCTTATTGAAATTAGCAATTTAACCAAGATATATAATACGACTTCCGTTCCGGTTTACGCAGTGCAAAATGTTAATTTTACGATTGAAAAAAACGAGTTTACGGCTATTGTCGGACCTTCCGGGTCGGGTAAAACAACCTTGCTTAATATGATTGGCGGTTTGGATGACTATACCGAAGGTAAGATAGTTGTAGACGGTGTTGATTTATCTGCTTTAAAAGCAAACCAATTAGTTGATTTCCGTCTGCAAAAAATCGGATTTGTTTTTCAAGCATATAATTTAATTCCCGTTTTCAGCGCCAAAGAAAACGTAGAGTTTATTATGTTGCTGCAAGGCGTATCCAAAGAGGAACGTGAAGGGCGGGCGGTGAAATTGTTAAAGCAAGTGGGGCTGGAAGCAAAAATAGACACACGGCCTTCGCAGCTTTCCGGCGGCGAGCAGCAACGCGTGGCTGTTGCCCGCGCTTTGGCGTCTAAGCCCTCGTTTGTACTGGCCGACGAACCGACAGCGAATCTTGATACGGCTTCGGCGGAATCGCTGCTGGACTTAATGGAAGAATTGAATAAAAAAAGCGGTATGACTTTTATCTTTTCTACGCATGATCCGCGGGTAATGAAACGGGCGCGTCGAATCGTAACGCTTGTGGACGGCAAAATCGCTAAAATCGAGGAGGCAAAGGCTTGATAAGCTTTTTGTTAAATGGAAGCCAATCAAATAAAAATTAAGCATGTTTCAAAATAAAAATTATTTTATTATTATTGTCATTGTTTTCCATTTTTACGGCGCGCCGCTCAAGGCTCAACTATCGCCTTTTGAGCTTGGCGGCTACGTAAAAAATCTATCCACCCTTTTTCAGGGTAATTTTTATGATCTTCCTCTTGATCTCGGTAAATACCAAAATGGCACACAGCTTCGTTTGAATTTTTTCTGGTATGCGAACGGTAATTTGATTTTTACTGCCCAAGGGCGCAGTATGTTTAGTTATCAGAAAAATGTGCGGACTTATGAGAATCTTTTACAAAGCTTTAGTAACAGTAGCTATTATTTCGATTCTAAGATAACCTATGTTGATAATCCTGATTTTTCGGCTTATACGGAAATAGATCGTTTGAATATGGATTGGAGTTTTTCTAATTTTGAAACTGTATTGGGAAGGCAGCGCATCGTTTGGGGCGCCTGTCTTGTTTGGAATCCGACCGATTTATTTAATCCTTTCAATATCCTTAATTTTGATTACGACGAACGCCCAGGTACGGACGCTTTATCGCTCAATTATTATGTCGGCGCCGTATCTCAACTTAATTTTGCCTTTACCCCCGGACGCACGGCGGAACAGATAATTTATGCCGGGCGCTACCTATTTAATAAGTGGGATTACGATTTTGCTCTAATTTCCGGTTGGCAGAAAAAAATGTGGCGTTTGGGGTTTAACTGGGCGGGTAATTTATTGGACGGCGGATTTCGCGGTGAAATTCTCTTTTCCAAGCCGGATATAAATTACGATCAAACCGTCTATATTTTACCGGGTTATCGAGGTAAAATGTTGAGCGATCCTTTTTGGACGATATCTCTTTCTTATGACTACACCTTCGCTTCCGGCCTCTATTTACACACTGAATATTTATATAACGAACTCGGCGTTACCGAAGAGGCCGGCTATCGTCAGTATGAAATTGTACAGACCGGCGAATTGAGCCCGGCACGGCATTCCCTTTTTCAGGAAGCAGCCTATGATATTACGCCTCTGCTTAGGGGCGATATTTTCATTATCTTTAACCCCAATGATTATTCCTTTATTCTGGCGCCGTCCCTCTCTTATTCGCTTTCTTCAAATTGGGATGCCTACCTTTTATCTTTTATTTCGGACGGTAAAGCCGGAAGCGAATTCGGCGGATATCCGAATCAATATTTTCTGCGCTTTAAATATTCATTTTAATTTAATAATTTCTAAAATACATTTATTTTTCCCTTCTTTTTAAAAGAATTTAATTTATTCTGTATTATATAAGGAAAAAATTCAATTCTATGAAATTTAATAAAAAAATAAAATATAATCCTATAAAAAGTATAAATATATTATCTTTAATGTTATATAAAATTATATTTGGTGAAATAATATTTATGTATTAAATTAGAATTTGCAATAAAGAACAAATAAATGAAAAATATAAGATTTCTATGAAAAATTTTACGGTTACTTTTCTAATTTTATTATCCGTATGGATATTTCTGAATAATTCCTTACAACCCGAGATATTAATTTCGGGAATTGTAATCGCTTTACTTTTGGCAAGTTTATCCGTTAAGCAGCATCGCCTTTTTGCCGAGCTTAAAATCACGCCCAAATCCATTGCTTACACGGTAATATATTTTATTGTGTTTTTTATTGAATTGGTAAAATCAAATATCGATGTAACGCTTCGCGTTTTGTCTCCTAAACTGCCTATTAATCCCGGTATCGTTGAGGTTAAGACAAAATTAAAATCCAAATACGCCCGCATGATTTTGGCTAATTCCATAACCTTAACTCCGGGCACCTTAACGGTAGAGGTGGTGGACGATTCTTTCTTTATTCATTGGATTGACGTTGAAAATGAAGATATTCAGGAAGCAAGCAACAAAATTGTAAAAAAGTTTGAAAAATATTTGGACGTTATATATGGTTAATACATTCCTGCTTACCGCTCTTTCCATCATTGCTTTAAGTATTGCAATTACGATGTTTCGCTTTATCATCGGCAAAACCGCCGTTGACAGGGTAATTGCTTTTGATATTATGACAATCGCTTCCATATCGATTATTGCAATAATAGCTAAGCTTTTTGAAAGGGTTATTTATATTGACGTCGCCATTGTGTACGGTCTGCTGAGTTTTCTGGCCGTTATAATTATAGCAAAATATTTGGAAAAGAGTTTATAAAATATGGAATTATTTGGTGCAGTTATAACGCTTATCGGTTCGCTTGTTTTGCTGATCGCTTCGATCGGCTTAATACGTATGCCGGATGTATATAATCGTTTGCAAGTGGGTACCAAAGCCAGCACGCTCGGTACCATTTTAGTTCTTTCCGGCATCGCTTTTATAATGCCCGGTTGGGCGCCGAAACTGGTATTGCTTGTCGTTTTTGTTATGGTGACCAACCCCGTATCGTCTCATGTTTTGGCCAGGGCGGCTTATTTTATTAAAGTTCCTTTGACAAGTAAAACCGTTGTGGATAAATTGAAAGTAAACAAGAAAGCTTTAAAGATAAAGTTGGAACCGAAAAAGTAGAATTTAAAAGAAGTATAAAAATGAGTTACATTATTATTGGCGTTTTACTTGGAGTTATAACCGTGGCTATGGCTTTTGTGGCCATATATCACAAAGATTTTATCGTGGCGATTATCGCTTTGGGAGCGATGGGATTGTTCACCTCGATAATTTATTTAATGCTGGCCGCGCCTGACGTTGCCATGACCGAGGCCGCCATCGGCAGCGGTTTAACAAGTATCTTGTTTTTTTATGTATTAAACCGTATACGCAGCGTGGATGAGCAAAAAGAAAAAGAAAATTAAGAGAGCTCGCATAAAATGAAGAACTTTTTTGTCTTAATAGTAATAATCGCTTGCGGCTTAATTATGTATGATGTTTATAATAACTTTGGCGGTGCGGAACATCTTTCAGATGTGGCGGATTATTATGCGCAGCCTGAAAATATAAAGAAGGTAAATGCGCCGAACCTGGTTACGGCAATCGTTGTTACATACAGAGGGTTAGATACGTTGGGTGAAGTAACGGTGCTGTTTTTGACGGCTGCGATAATCGCTTTTTTTGTAAAAAAACAATCTTATAGGCGTAAACTCCGCTTAAATAGCGAAATATTTAAAACGGCAGCGTCGGTATTGTTTCCCATCGTGCTAATGCTTGGAATTTATATCTTTATGAACGGACATTTAACGCCCGGCGGAGGTTTTCAAGGAGGCGCCGTGATTGCTTCCGGCGTCATACTGTTTCTGCTGGCCTTTCCCAATGAGTCGATTAACAGCCGAATTTTTACTTATGTTGAAAGTATGTCCGGTTTGGTGTTTGTAGGATTGGCCGCTCTCGGAGCGCTTATCGGTATGGGGTTTCTTGATAATGCAATATTGCCGCTCGGCACATTCGGTAAATTGTTCAGCGCAGGCGCTATTCCTGTGATTTATTCTTTTGTGGGATTGAAGGTAGGCGCGGAACTGTCCAACATCATTACAAAATATAAATCCGCACAAACGGATATGGAATAAAGGCGTAAAAATGGAATATATCGCATTAATTACTGGATTATTACTTGTTTTAGCCGGACTTTGGGCGATTTTGTCCCGAGAGAATATCATTCGTATTATTATCGGTTTCGGGATTTTTGATACGGGATTAAACATTGTGATATTGTCTTTTGGGTATTTAAACGGTCGAACAGCGCCGATTTTAGACGGCGCGGTCAGCATAAGCGATGCTCTTACAAAAATTGTCGATCCTGTTCCGCAGGCTTTGGTACTAACATCGATTGTTATTGGTTTCGGTGTTTCGGCTTTAATGCTGGCTTATGCCATGAAACTGCATAAAGAAAAAGGCACCTTGAATATTCGGAACTTTGATGAACTGAAGGGATAATAATTATCCTTGTTTATTCGTTAAATTATGATTAAAAATTAATAGAGAAAATAGATGATTTCACCGATTCATATTATTTCCATAGGACTTGGAGGCGCATTTTTTCTCGGCTTTGCCGGTAAAAAGGCGCAGAGTTTAGCGGCATATATAATGTTGGCGGCTATTGCGATTATGGGGATCATATCCGCGTCATGGTTAAATGCCCTGCTACTTGGGGATACAAGCGCTGTTCAGATATTTACAGCGGGATTTAAGCCACCCTATTCTATAAATCTGGCGATGGGGCTCAATGAAGCGTTTTTGACCACCATTATCAATTTTGTCGCTCTTCTTGGCGGTTTTTATTTACTTAATACGCTGAAAAAAGCCGGCAATCATGCCATTATGGTTTTTTTGGTTTTTGTAATGGGGTTAAATGTTATCGTAATGACACGCGATGCCTTTAATCTTTTTGTGTTTATGGAAATTGCCAGCATTGCAACGGCGGGTATGATTATTTTTACGGTTTCGGGGAAATCAATGCAGGCAGGGTTTAAATATCTTATTGCCACCGGCGTTATTTCCGGAGTATATCTGTTGGGCGTTATATTTGCTTATTATATAAGCGGAACGTTAAATATCGATAGTTTTATATCTGCCGATTTAATGCTTTCTCGCGGAGGAAGTTTGGCTTTGATGATGATTTTATCTTCCTTGATATTAGAATTAAAACCTTTTCCGGCAAACGGCTGGGCGGTCGATGTATATGAAGCGGCGCATCCGGGAATTGGGGCAATGATTTCCGCCGCCTCGGCAACGGCAATATATTATGTTTTATATAAATTTATCCCTATGGCCGATATGCATTGGCATCAAATAATTACGACCGCCGGATTACTGACTTTTGTCGCTTCCAATCTGCTGGGCATTCAACAACGCAGGGCGCAGCGATTATTGGGGTATTCGTCGGTTGGACAATTGGGTCTATTGATTGCCGTATTGGGCTTGTCTCCGCTTCTTGGCGATAAACTGACTTTTATTGCCGCAACAATTCTTATTTCGCATTATCTCGCGAAGGCCGGCTTGTTTTGGCTTGCGGGAATTGTAAAACAAGAGAAATTAGAAGATTGGGCTTTATTACGTAGTAGACCGCTTTTATTGCTTTTATTTGGTACGTTCATTTTTTTGTTGCTCGGTTTTCCGCCGTTTCCATCCTTTTTCGGGAAATGGGAACTGATATTACGTCTTTCGCAGGGCGGCTATTATTATACGATTGCTTTTGTTTTATTGGGCTCTTTTCTTGAAGGCGTCTATTTATTCCGCTGGCTCGGTTATGCCATTAAACTGGATTTTAGCGGTTTACCGGAAATAAAATTAGAGTGGAATAAAATTATTCCGATTGTAATTTTTGGTGTTCTGGCCTATTTTGCGGGTTTTTATGTTACCGATATGATGCCGGGAATGGAGGGGCTGAATTATCTTCCGCTGTTACTTTTTGTCGTTACAATTTATCTGCTTGATTTTCTTCCCGTAGCAGTTAAAAATACGATCTCTATCGTTGGTTTGGCCTATTTATCCTATATCTTGTTACCAGAGTATTATTATAATGATTATTTCCGCTTTGTATTCGGCGTTATTTTCTTAATTGGCGGTGTTTTGACCTTTATTGCCGGTTATTATTATAAAGGAAAACGCGCGGGGTTTTATCCTTCCGCCCTTACGATGTATATCGGATTGGCCATAATTATTATGGCTAAAAACAGCTTACATTTCTTTTTCGGCTGGGAATTAATGACCATCGGTTCCTATTTGTTAATCATCCGCGGCAAACGATCCATGCCTCACGGGTACAGTTATATCTTATTTTCCGTAGGCGGAGCGTATTTAATTCTTGCCGGATTTGGTTTGGCTTATGCCGATACGTCGAGTATTATGTTAAGCGCATTACATTATGTATCTCAGAATGTAACCGTGATTTTTGCCTTGATCGCCGTGGGGTTAATGACAAAAATGGCTTCACTGGGGCTACATATTTGGCTGCCAGGCGCTCACGCTGAGGCGGAAAGCGATGTTTCGCCCATGGTTTCGGCCATATTGTTAAAAGCCGGCGTATTCGGTATGCTGGTTCTGATGATTGCCATGGGTAAAAACAGCGGCGCTGTCGATGTATCTTATGTTCTTGGCTGGGTTGCAGCCTTAACGGTGCTAATAGGAAACATGGGCGCAGTATTTCAAGAAGACGCCAAACGGTTATTGGCCTATTCGAGTATCGGACAGTTGGGTTATATCTTATTCGGTTTGGCGATGATGTCTCATCTCGGCTGGATGACTGCCATAATGTTTTCTATAAACCACTTTTTATATAAAGCCGTTTTGTTTTTAACGATCGGAGCGGTTGTAATCAGAGTCGGTACGCATTATATGTATAAGATGGGCGGATTGATTAAACGGATGCCTTTAGCATTTATTGCTGTTTTAATAGCCATCATTGCCCTATCGGGTATTCCGCCGCTTCCCGGATTTGCGTCGAAATGGCTGCTATATAATGCGATTGTGGATAAACACTGGTATTTTCAAGGAATTATCGTTCTTTTCAGCGGCATTGTGGCCTTTTTATATCTGTTTAAATTGATTCATTCCGTTTTTCTCGGACAGCTAAAAGACAATCTGCGTAAGGTTAAAGATATTCCGGTTTGGTTTGCCATACCTATATATTTGATGATTATTGCTATGCTGATCCTCTCGGCAAAGCCGGATATTGTTTTAACGCACATCGGCAATACCATTGCGCAATGGTATCCGCAGGGCGCATTGACATGGAAAGCGACAATGGCGACGTCAATGTATGGTTACTGGGACGCTTACGCCGTTTTGGCCACGGTAGCGGTAACTTTTCTTGTCGTATTATTATGGCTGTGGTTGTTTAACCGCAAACCTCAACATATTGAACAATTCAATATAGTATATTCCGGAGAAGTGCCGGATCGTCCCGAAACGACACATATTTCTCATAATATGTATGCGGGATATAATAAAGCGCTGGGGTGGATAACCCGTCCTCTTGTGGAAAAATTCTGGGATATGATTAGCGAATTCGTAAATGGTATCGGTCTGTTTTTAAGCAAAATATTATATACCGGAAACGGACAAACTTATGTTACCTATGTGGTGATATATATTGTTGTTTTTTATTTTGTAATGATAAATTAACTTTTTTTAAGAGAATAATCGTTTATGGAGTTAGAACTTAAAAAATTGGGCTATGCTTTACTCGGCTTGTTGATTATTTTTAACTGGGGTATATTGGCCGGCGTAACGATGCGAAAATTAGGCGCTCGCGTCGGCAGGCGTTACGGCGTTCGATGGTATCAGCCTTGGATTGATTTAATAAAAAATTATACCTTGCGCACAAAATTGTCGCACGGCGTCATGTTTTATTTGGGGCCGGTATTTCGTCTTACGGGCGGCGTCGGTTTGTTTTTATTTATGCCTTTGGTATTTAGCGATAATTGGATGAATTATTCCTTTCAGGGTGATTTGGTAGTAATTCTATATTTTCAGTTTTTCGGAACGTTGGGTATGGCTTTGGGCGCCGGTGAAGGGGGGCATCCTTACTCGGTCATCGGAATAAGCCGCGGTTTGGCTCAGGTAACGGCTATTGAGGCTCCGCTGGCGCTTGCCGTTTTATCGCTGGCCATCCAATATGATACGCTTTCATTGAAAGACATTATCGCCGCGCAGCAAGGCGGGATTTTGCATTGGACTTTATGGACCAATCCTTTTGCAACGGCAGGCAGTTTGCTGGCTTTTCTTGGATCGTTCGGCCATTCGCCTTTTAATCTTGTGATTGCGCCTAACGAAATTCCCATCGGGCCGCCGACCGAATATCATTCCTCTTATCTTGGCGTGATGCGCACCAACGGAATTATTTTGCACATGATAGAAGCGGTTATGTTTATGAACTTGTTTCTCGGAGGAGCCGCCGATTGGTTTGAACTGTTCTTAAAAACTTTTTTGCTCTATTTATGGTCGGCATTTGTAGGCGTTGTTTTCCCACGCTTCCGTATCGAGCAAAGCGTGTTATGGTTCTTAAAAGTACCTTTGGCCTTAAGTATTATAGCGGTAATCATTTATATCTAATTTAGGATTTAATATAGATATGTCTGAAAATAAAAAAAACGAAGTATTAAAGCATTGCTGGGAAGATAGAATCGTAACCGGACCGGATGGCGACATAATCGAAATAAAACCGATGGAGGATTATTTTTGCGACGCCGAACCGAAGGCTTACGATCCGGCAAGTAATAAAATTGTAGAAAAATTTCTCAATTGGGCGCGTTCGGAATCGGTATGGATTCTGGGGTTCGGAACGGGTTGCGGAGGAATCGAAATCGGTCCGTTGCGTACGCCGCGCTTCGACGTGTTTCGCTTTGGTATTCAATGGAGACCGACGCCGAGGCAGTCCAATGCTTTTATTATCTCCGGTTATTTGTCTATAAAAACCTTAAAAAGAGCCGTCCGAAGCTATGAACAGATGCCCTCTCCAAAATATATCATGGCGCTCGGGAGCTGCACCATCAACGGCGGAACTTATCACGACAGTTATAATACAATCAAACGATTGGATCAATATCTGCCGGTTGATGTGTATGTGGCCGGTTGTATGCCTAGACCCGAAGCGTTGATCAAAGGTTTTGATAAATTGAAGGAATTGATCCGCGAAGGGAAGGCTGAAAAAGCCAACGAGTATATAAATAATTTAAGTTGGTATAAAGAAAATCAGAAAAAGGTAATTAAAGATTGGAATATGCCGGATTATAACTGGTAAAATAAACGGGCGTTTTTTATATGAAAGAATTAATAAATAAAATATCAACTATCTTTGATATCGGCGATGTGGTTTATCAACGCGATGATTTGGTTTTTGCCACAGCGCGCAAGGAGCAGTTAATAAGCGTTATAACACACCTGCGGGATATGGAAGGGTTTACTCATTTTGTGATGCTTACCTGCGCAGATTGGTTGGAAGACGGCGTATTTCAATTAACGTATATCTTGAATAATCCCGAAAAAAAATACGATATTGCCGTCCGTTGTCTGGTTGAACGCGAAAAGCCCGTGATGACTTCCGCGCATCATTTATGGAAACAGGTAGCCACTTATCAAAGGGAACTGAAAGAGATGTTCGGCATAGATTTCCCCGGCAGTCCGCGCGTGGACGAAAATTTTATTCTTGAAGGTTGGGTTGATATACCGCCTATGCGTCGCGATTTTGATACGATTAAGTATTCTGACGAAACTTATGATCATCGTCCGCGTCCGCAAACCAATGATCCCGCGGAACATATGAAGGAAATATTACATCCGAAAGAGTGGAGCGAATATAAAGAAGATTAAAATCACATTTTAGAACATTAATGCGCAAATTTATCGATAAAAGGGCTATATTGGTCATTATTATGCAAAGTGTATAAAATTTATGAAATAAAAAAAAAGCGAAAATATCATAAAAAGAATGAAAAAATGTCTTAAATAGGCTGTTTTTAAAATTTCGATACAAATATAATAGAATAAGAGAAAATAAAGTAAAAGAATGAAAATTCCCGAAGATAGAAGTAAGTATCCCCAAAAAGGGGAAGACGGTAAACTTATTGTTGACATGGATTCGCATAAATATGTCAAATTATGGCAAGGGCCGAATCATCCGGGTATTACAGGAAACATGTCCGTAGAATTGACCTTAGCCGGCGATGAAATTGTAGAAGCAAAAACCCATGTAGGATACTTACACCGAGGTTTTGAAAAACTGTTCGAACAGCGTTTATATGTACAAAATTTGGCTACTTGTATCCGTATGTGCGTTGCCGAGCCCGATTCTAATGAATATGTCTATTGTACGGCTGTTGAAGAACTTGCTTCAATCGAAATTCCGGAAAAAGCCAAATGGCTGAGAGCCTTGCAATTGGAGATGGCCCGTTTGCAGGTTTTATTACGTACCGTTGCCGGGCAGGGCGGCACTTTTGGTCTTGGCGTCGGCGTACAATGGGGAATGTATATGCGCGAGTTAGTGCTTGACCGTTTTGAAGAGTTAACCGGCGGACGTGTATATCACATGTATATGATTCCCGGCGGCGTACGGGGTGATTTACCCGACGGTTTTAAAAAGCGTATGGAAGATGTGTTGACTCAAATTGAAAAGTATATTGATCATATTTATAATCTGCTTTATAATAATGCCGTATTTAACAAACGTGCTCGCGGCATCGGCGTAATCGAGCGCGACATGGTCGAAAAGTACGGCATTGTGGGATACGTAGCCCGTTCAATCGGTATGAAACGTGATGTGCGCAAAGATTATCCCTATTTGATATACAATAAATTGGAATTTGATCCCTTTACAACGGATTATTCCGATGTGTATCACCGCAGTTTAGTGCGCTGGCACGATCTGAAAATGACCGTAGATATGATACGGCAAATTATGGCAGGCATGCCTGATAAGGGCATTTTTAAAGCGCCGACACCCAATGCTTTGCACTGGCGTATACCCAGAGGAGAAACGTATGTACGTTCCGAGTCATCTCGCGGCGAATACGGAATGTATATGGTTGCGGACGGCAGCGAAAAACCGCGCAGAATTAATTTACGAGGTCCATCCTATACGCATGCGATTGCCTTACTTGAAGACCTGTTGGTAGGCGCAAATATCGCCGACGTTAACGCTATTATGGTTTCTTTGCAAACATGTCCGCCGGAAATAGAACGATAAACAAACTTTTATAAGATGAAAAAAATTAAAACAAAGATATAGATTATGGGTTTAAAAGATTTAATAATGCCTTTTAAGGCATGGGGACATGTAGCCGATAAACCGGTTTCCTTACCCAAAAAAGAGATATTTCGCGAAGCGGCGCCGCGATATCGCGGTTTTCATACCAACGATGTGGATGTGTGCATCGGCTGCGGAACATGTGAAGCTATTTGTGAAAACAATGCCATTGTTATGGTGGAGGTTGAGGGAATCGAAGCTAAAAACGGCGATAGCGGTTTACGACCTATGGTTGATTACGGACGTTGTTGTTGGTGCGCTTTTTGCGTTGATGTTTGTACGACACATTCCCTGAATTTAACGAACGAATATATTTGGGTTGATGATGATCCGGAGAGTTTTAAATTCATTCCGGGTGTGGATAAAAAGTCGTGGGACGGTAAGGAAGACGGTTGGCATAAACCGGGTCCCGACTATGATTTATATCCCACCGAACGCGTTAAAATGGAAGAGCTCGCTCCGGAAGAGCGCGATTCTTCGTTTATTGAATTTGTAAAAGGATATTCCAAAGAGCAGGCTCAAAAAGAGGCTGATCGATGCGTGGAGTGCGGTATCTGTATCAATACCTGCCCTGCGCACATGGGTATTCCCGAATATATTAAAGCCGTCCGCAACGATGATATGCAAGAAGGTTTGCGTGTACTTTATGAAACCAATCCGCTACCGGAAATATGCGGAAGAATATGCACGCATAAGTGCGAAGATGTATGTTCCGTAGGACATCATGGCGATCCTCTTTCTATACGCTGGTTGAAACGTTATATTGCCGACCAAGTTCCTGCCGAGCAGTATCATGAAATATTGGATACCAAAGAGATTTATAAAAATAACAAAAAAGTCGCTATGGTCGGATCCGGCCCTGCCAGCCTTTCTGCGGCCTATTATTTGAGCCTTATGGGCTATGAGTGTACTATTTACGAAAAATTGGAAAAGCCTGGCGGAATGATGCGCTACGGCATTCCCGAATATCGTCTTCCATACGACCAAATTGATAAGGACATTGATTATATTGAGTCGCTGGGCGTTAAAATAATCTGTAATACAGCGGTTGATGATAAGAAGTTTAAGGAATTGGAAGAAAATTACGACGCGGTTTTCATTGGCACCGGTCTGCATCTCGGGCGTTCGACCAGAATACCCGGTTCCGATCATGAACATGTTTTTCAATCCATTGATTTGTTACGCGCTATTACGGAAGGTAAAGAGATAATGGTTCCCGAAAAAGTTGTAATTATCGGAGGCGGTAATGTGGCGATGGATATTACTCGTTCGATGGCGCGTTTGCAGAGGAAAAAATACGGGAAAGTTCAAATTATAACCACTTCTTTGGAAAGAGAGAATGAGATGCCTGCCGATCGTGAAGAAGTTGTTGAGGCGCGTGAAGAAGGTGCCGCTATTAAACCCGGTTGGGGACCGAAAGAGATAGAAATTGTCGATGGAAAAATAAAAGGATTGCATGTGGTAAAAGTCCTTTCCGTTTTTGATGAAGACCACCGTTTTAATCCAAAGTTTGATGAAAATGAGAAAAACTTTTTTGAAGCCGATATGGTAATAGAATCAATTGGTCAAGGAATGGATATTTCGTATCTTCCCGAAGAGATGAAAGAAAAACTGGAATTTGGGCCGCGAGGCAGGTTGGTGATTAATGAATATCATCAATCAACGTTAGATTGGTTATTTGTAGGCGGCGATATGGTGGTCGGCCCCGATGTAATTCATGGAATTGCCAACGGCCATAAAGCGGCTATAGGAATCGATCATTATTTGCAAAATAAAAAATAGCGGGGAAGCGTAATGAAAGTAGAGGATATTTTAAAAGAAAAAGGGGGGCAATCCCTTATAACGGTTGATGAAGGTTTGAATATAGATGAAGCGATTCAAATTCTTGACGACAATAAAGTCGGTTCTCTCATTGTAACCGATAAAGAAGATAATGTAGTCGGTATTGTTTCGGAACGTGATTTTCTATACAAACCTCCCAAAATTGGGGGCGATCGAAAAGCGCTTAAGGTAAAGGATTTGATGACGGGAATAGAGAATCTTTATATAGCTCAAAAAAGTGATAAACCGACCGATTTAATGAAATTAATTGTTGATAAAAAGATCAGACATATTCCCATCATGGAGGATAATACGATAATAGGCTTGGTTTCAATCGGCGATTTAATGAAATATCTTTTAAAAAAATACGAAGAAGAAGCCTTTCTTCTTCGAGAACATATTAAAAATCCTATGGGCATACACGTTTACGGTAATCAAAAATAGTATTGTTGAAAAATGGAAAAGCCCCTTAAAAAAGGGCTTTTTTGTGTATAGATTATTTAGAAGAAAAATTTTCAATTAATCAAATAGGGTGGCTTGACCCGGCGAACTTTTTTTTGCAGGTGTTTTTTCCCCATTAAGATCGGATTTTTTCGTTTCTTTATCGTTAACACTGTCGGAGTCAGGCATTTCAACTAGGTCGATGTAAACGACTTCAAATTTGCTTAAGCGGTTACCGCGCGCTTTCCAGCCCTTTACATCCACCATTCGGCTCAAATCAAGCCGTTCAATATATTTCTTTTTCGGCCTGCCTTTTAAATATTCTAATTCCGCCAAAGGTCGCTCGGCGGATGAAGCAAGAATCAGTTTCGAATTTTTCGATTCATTTATGAAGGCATACTTTTTACCGGTTTGCGTATTTTCAATTTTAAAACGTTTAATATAAAAGTTCTTTTGTTCCCCGTCAAAATGAACGGCGGTAATAATTTTTTCCGGATCGAACTGTTCTATAAAAAGCAGTTTGGACGTATCGTAATGGTTGGTTAGTTCATAGTTTGTCAGTTCGTAGCTACCGTCTTTATATACCGCAATAATTAAATCACCGTTATCGAATTTACCGAGTAACTTACCGCGCCCGTCGGTGTTTAATTTTCCTATCGCATCGTCAAACCATATAGACACCTTTCCAAGAGTGGAGGAACCAACGGTTTTTTGCGTTACTTTACGGATAGGATAACGCGAAATAATATTACCTTGAGCGCCGCGCCCTTTAATGGCCAGCTTTCCGAAATCGAAATCAAATATCTTTTTACGCGCCCGGCTGGCGGGATTTAGATATACGGTTACTATCTCCGATTCGCTGTTGGGATTAGCTGTAAAATAAAGAATTTTTGAATTATTACCGCCTTTGGTCAAATCATATTCTTTGTCGCGCGTAATGGAGGTGACGGCAAAACGTTTTGCATAGTTGCGATCGGCTTTGCTGTCGTAATAAATCATATTATAAACCATACGTTCATCGCCTTTACGCCACACCGCTGCATAAATGATATCTTTACCCACGAATGACTTCTCCGAAATTCTGGTAACGACAAATTTACCGTTTTTCAGGAAGACGATAATATCGTCAATATCCGAGCATTCACAGATATATTCGTCTTTTTTAAGTCCGTAACCGACAAAACCTTCTTTGCGATTGATATATAATTTTTGATTGGCCATGGCTACCTGCGTAACCTGAATATTATCGAAGGAGCGTATTTCTGTTTTTCGGACTCTATTTTTACCGTACTTCTCTTTTAATTTTTTAAAGTAATCAATTGCGAACTCGGTGAGGTGGGCAAGATGATGCTTAACTTCGGCAATATTGTCTTCAAGATTTTTGATTATCTCCTCCGCTTTAAAGGAATCGTATTTGGATATACGTTTGATTTTTATTTCGGTCAAATGAACAATATCATCTTCCGTTACTTCACGCAGCAAGAGTTTTTTAAATGGCTCCAGCCCCTGGTCAATAGCTTCAATAACCGCTTCCCATGTTTCACATTCTTCGATATCGCGATAGATACGGTTTTCAATAAAAATCTTTTCAAGAGAGGAAAAAAACAATTTTTCCGATAGTTCATGCAGTTTTATTTCCAATTCGCGCTTTAAAAGCTGTAATGTGTTGGATGTAGAAACTTTCAAAATCTCGTTAACGTCAATAAAACGAGGTTTATCATCGATAATAACACAAGAATTTGGTGAGATAGAAACTTCGCAGTCGGTAAAAGCATAAAGCGCATCGATGGTAATATCGGGCGAAACGTTAGGAGGTAGATCAACAATGATTTCCACCTCTTGAGCGGTGTTGTCGGTAACTTTTTTTATTTTTATTTTGTTGTTATCGTTGGCTTTTACGATGGAATCCATCAGACTGGTGGTGGTAACCCCATAGGGAACGTCAGTAATGGCCATAGTTTTTTTATCGCGTATTTCGATATGAGCGCGCAACCGAATTTTCCCTCCGCGCAATCCGGCATTATAATTACTAAAATCGGCCATACCGCCCGTGGGAAAATCAGGCAATAGATCAATCTCTTTACCTTGCAATACATTAATAGATGCGTCTATAAGCTCGTTAAAGTTATGGGGCATAATTTTAGTGGCTAGGCCGACTGCAATTCCTTCGGCGCCTTGCGCTAAAACAAGGGGGAATTTCATAGGCAGAAAAACCGGTTCGTTTTTACGGCCGTCGTAAGAACGCTGCCACTCTGTCGTTTGAGGATTAAAGGCTACTTCCAAAGCGAATTTGGAAAGGCGCGCTTCAATATAACGCGAAGCAGCGGCTCGATCTCCCGTCCGTACATCGCCCCAGTTACCCTGGGTATCGATTAGAAGATTTTTTTGCCCGAGATTTATTATGGCTTCGCCGATAGCAGCGTCGCCGTGGGGGTGATACTGCATCGTTTGACCGATGATATTGGCGACTTTGTTGTAACGTCCATCATCCATTTGCTTCATTGCATGCATAATGCGCCGTTGAACGGGTTTTAAACCGTCATATAAAGCGGGAACGGCGCGTTCAAGAATAACGTAAGAAGCATATTCAATAAACCAATTGCGGTACATACCCTGAACATGTATGGTCTCTTTAATTTGATTGTGCTCATTTTCGGACCTGTCTGTATTTTCTGTTTCCATGTCTTTCAAAATAAATATCCTTTACGGTATAACTATCAATACATAACGTTTTCAAACAATCTTTTAATTTACGATTAATTTGTGAATTCTTCAAAAAAAGCTGTAGGCGGTTTTGTTCGGGCGATATCGAGAATATCCGCCGCCGGCATTGCCCGTAGAAATATCGGGTCGTAAAATTTAATACGCAAGGATGGCGCCATCGTACTTAAGCCCATTATAAAGGAATTATTCTATAACGAATCGACGATCAAAAATCATTTATAGTTCATGAGCTGTATTGTAAGCTCCATGTGAGCGCAGCGTTGCCGAATGTGGTAGATTATTGTAAAAAAATTAGTTATTGTTTTGATGCAAATTATATAGTAACTTTACTCATCCTTAGCAAGTAATTTAATCAACAAGGGCGCGCTAATTTTAATTAACAAGAGGGAGCCAAAATGAAATATTTAACGCTTATCCTATTATCCGCATTTGTTATGACTGCATGCGGAAAAAAAGAATCGCAAGGCAATAAAAAAGCTCTGTCCGTTAAAGTTGCGGAAAATAAAGCGGAACAGCGTATCGATGTTACGGTAGGCGGGCAGCCGTTCACATCATACATTTATGCCGATAAATACGAAACATTAAAAAAACCGGTTCTTTATCCGGTGAGAACGGCAAAAGGAACGGAAATTACACGCGGATATCCGTTGAATCCGAGAAAGGGAGAAAGGAATGATCATCCGCATCATGCGGGCTATTGGTTGACTTACGGCGATGTTAACGGGATTGATTTTTGGGGTAATTCTTCGGCTATGCCTAAGGAAAGAGCCGCAGAGTTAGGTCATATTAAGACTACTTCCATAAAAAAGATTGAAAGCGGCGCCGGTCAAGGCCTTCTTGAAGTCACGGCCGATTGGTTGAATAATGATGATAAGCCGATTTTGAAAGAGGATACAAAATTTATTTTTCACGCTGCCGATAATCGACGCTGCATTGATCGTATCACCACGCTCACAGCGCAGGACGAGGTTGTGCATTTTAACGATACTAAGGAAGGAATGCTGGGGATTCGCGTCGCACACGAGCTGGAGCATCCCAGCGATAAACCGGTTAAATTAAGTAACGATAAAGGCGATATTGAGATTGTCGAGCCCGACAATCAGAACGTAAGCGGCCATTATCTTAACAGCGAAGGAATAGAAGGTTTGGATACCTGGGGCAAGCGCGCAAAATGGAATACGCTTTATGGGAAAATCAACGGGGAAGATGTGGCTGTCGCTATTTTTGATCATCCCGATAATGTCGGTTATCCAACTTACTGGCACTCTCGCGGTTACGGCTTGTTCGCCGCCAACCCTTTTGGCGCCAAGACTTTTACTAAAGGCGAAAAAGAGATGAATTTTACGCTTGAACCGGGACAATCCGTTACGCTGAAATATCGTTTGGTTGTAATCGACGGTAAGCCCTCGAAAGCGGATATAGAAAAAGCTTGGCAAAAATGGGCTGAAACAAAATAAATATTATAACCGATTTCAAATATTCGCCAAATATCGAATTAATGATTAATAAAGGGTGCGATGGTTAATCGGATTAGTATAAATCGTGGAATTATTAAAAAAGAACTAAGCATAACGAATTGATTGATAAGAGCGGCTATCTTTATTATAAAAGGGAGGAGATCACCTCGAACTTTATGAATGAGTAGGTTTTTCATCATCACATGCAAAAGTGAACATTAATGTTATTTTTTTTAATTTCGATATAAAAACATAGCTTCGTAAAGTGATTAACGAAAAAAGTACGGGTAGAGTCCTCAAAGTATCATTTTCCGAAAAATCGGCGAATCGGAATCATAAATAGGAAGATTTAGATTTTCGCTTAAAACTTGCGGGAATGACGGGAGTGAAGGAATAAAACTAACTATTTGTCATTCCTTCGAAAGCAGGAATCTAAAATTGTGCGCATATAAAAAATATTCTAAGAATAATTTTGAAAATGTTCCAAATAGATTGGTT
>CAYRJN010000028.1:0-27719 GCA_964424545.1 uncultured Calditrichaceae bacterium | reverse complement strand
TTGGCGGGTTTATAAATTTTCCCGAAAATTTTGATAACGGCATTTACTTATCAAAAGTTTTTTATTTTTATAATCCTGATATTCAGGCCGTACTGGAAGCGGTAAAACGAGACTTAAACGCTTTTTCTCTTAGTACAATCGCCTGGGCTTATGAATATAGAGTTATTAGGAATGTAAAAACGCACAAAGCGTTGGAATGGCAAGCCGCGCGACAAATACTGCCCATGGACGCCGTTCTAAAAAAAGCCCTATTTTCGAAAAATTATAAAAATTACGTAATGGAAAAAGCAAAAGAATATAAATTTTATATTGATGTGGAAGAGTATGAACAAAAACGAAAAAGGAGCGTTGAATGAAGTTAAAAGCAATTCAATTAAGAAAGGGAAATATTATTGAATTTAATAACGATCTGTATGTGTTAACCGATACCATGCATGTTACACCCGGCAAAGGCCCTGCTTTTTTTCAAACAAAGATGAAAAGTATTACGACCGGAGCGAACGCCGAAAAACGGTTTCGTCCCGATGAAGCCGTTATAAAAGCCGATCTTGAAACGAGAAAAATGGAGTTTCTGTATAATGACGGCGACGACTATTATTTTATGGATACGGAAACATTTGAACAATTTCCGCTCGCTGCAGAATTTATAGGCAACGATATATATTATTTGCTTCCAAATATAAAAGTAGACGTGAGCTTTTATCAAGGCAGAGCAATCGGAATAGAATTGCCCTTAAGCGTGGATTTGAAGGTTATCGAGACGGAACCGAATCTTAAAACGGCCACCGTTTCATCTTCCTATAAACCCGCCGTTTTGGAAACGGGATTAAAAGTACAAATTCCGCCGTTTATAGAAGAAGGAGAAACAATCAGAATCGATACAAGAGATGGGAAATATCTTGAAAGAGCAAAATAATTGTATAATATTTGATTCTAAATTCACTGAAACTTGATAGATTATAAATTAATTATTATATTAAGTATTCTAAACAGTTTGAGATAAAAATGTTGGAGGTGTTCTAAGTGAGAAAATTTCATCTTATTGTATTGTTAACGATATTAAGTTTTTCATTTGTTTTTGCTCAGAAAAAAGCCATGAAGCCCGAAGCTGGAAAGCCCTATAATGAGGGCCGTAATCTGGCGGCGAATAAGAATTACGAACAGGCAATACCTAAATTTCAGGCGGCTATTAAGGCCGATGATCAATTTCCCGAAGCATACTATATGCTGGGCTATTGCTATAAAAAGCTTAGTAAATTTCCAGAGGCTGAAAAAGCTTTTAACGGCGCCATTAAGGTAGATCCCAAATTTGAAGTAGCCTATATTGCCTTGGGAAAATTGCAGGAAGAGTCCGGCCGTTTTTCCGATGCCATAAATACATTTAACGCGGTATTATCGTTTAATCAGAAGTCATATAAAGCCAATTACGGATTGGGGAAAGTTTATTATGACCAAAAGAAATATAAACAGGCGGTTCCCTATTTGACAAAATCCGTTGAGTTGAAAAATACTTATGTAATGGCTTATAATATTCTGGGATTAACATACAAACAATTAAAAAAATATTCTCTTGCGGCCGAGGCTTTTAACAATGCGATAAAATATGAGAAAAAAACCTTTCGTAAAGGCGCATATTACTATCGTCTCGGAACCGTTCTTCTTCCTCTGAAAAAATACAAACAGGCGGAATCGGCGCTATTGAACGCCCTTAAAACAACGCGCAGCAGTATGATAAAAGCCAGTAGTAATTTTTATCTTGGCGAAGTCTATAAAAAAACGGGACAGACGCAAAAAGCAATTAAATATTATAAGCTAGCGGCAAAAAACAGTAATTGGAGGCAGTCGGCAAATTATGAGATAGATATGTTGCTGCATCCGGATAAATATACCTATTAATGATTGAAAGGAGTTAAAGGCAAAATATGATCACTATTAAAATCCGTGATAATGAACCTTTTGAGAAGGCGTTTAAAAGATTTACAAAAGCGTGTGAGAAATCGGGTTTAATGTCTGATATTAAACGTCATCAGCATTATGAAAAACCGAGTGAGCAGCGTAAAAGACGTTTAAATCAGGCGCGACGTAAAATGCGCAAACTGATGTATGAAATGAATCGTTAATAATACAGGTTTTATAAATAATGTCTGCACTTGAGCAAAAGATTAAACAAGATTTGGTCGATGCAATGAAAACCGGCCGCAAAGAAGAAGTTCTTACTTTGCGTACGGTATTGGCACAGACAAAAAATGAACGAATTAGTCTTGGGCGGGAGCTTGACGATGAGGATGTCGTAAAAGTATTGATGAACGCCGTTAAAAAGCGTAAGGATTCGATTGCGATGTTCAAAAAGGGCAACCGCCCGGACCTAGTTGAAAAAGAAGAAAAAGAAGTCTCTTATATAGAACGCTATTTGCCGGAACAGCTGTCCGATGAAGAAATTGTGGAAATTATAGACGCTGTAATCTCCGAAAGCGGCGCATCGTCCATGAAAGATATGGGAAAGGTTATGGGGCCGGTTATGGCGAAACTAAAGGGACAAGCTGACGGGAAAAAAGTGCAGTCTATCGTACGAGAGCGACTCTCATAGAACCCGATGAACTATTTTGATATATTCTTTTTAATAATTCTCATCTATTTTACCATTCGCGGTCTGTTCCGCGGACTGATTAACGAGTTGATGATTTTAGTATCGCTCGTTCTCGGTTTTATTCTTGCCACCTTTTATCATGACGACCTAAGCGTTTTTCTGCAAACCGTTTTTCATGATATTAACTATTCCGTTCTTCGAATAATATCTTTCGCCTTAATTTTTATCGTCGTATCTCTTGTTGCCCGTATATTGGCTAAAATGTTGAATAAAATTGTTACGTTTACTTTTTTGCAGCCGGTTAATCGCATTGCAGGGGCGGTTTTCGGATTGGGGAAAGGGTTGTTTATTCTCGGTATATTATTTGCGGTCATCGATTTGTTGCCCTTTTCGAGCTATCTGATGGATAAAGCTGGGATTAAGAATAGTATTTTATATGCTCCGATTAAGTCGATTATCGAAGGATTATATAATTTTATTATGGGAATAGCACCCGCTAATTTGAATATTGAAGAGCAATTGATAAAAGGTGTGGGCAAGGCGGATTCAACGGCAAAAAATCTTTTTAAGTAAATATGAATAAATTTGATAAAAACAGACAAATACTTGAATTCGATAAATTAATAGACTATATCTCCTTAAAGTGCAGTTCTATCGCGGGAAAAGAGAAGATAAAGAACGCCGTTCCTTTCGACCATAGTAATGGGTTGCAAGGGGAATTTGAGCGCGTAGGCGAACTAAAAGAAATTGTGCAGGCATACGGACGATTACCCTTAACTTCCTTTGAAGATGTAAGAGTCCTGCTCAATAAACTTGCTCCGGAGAATAGTTATTTAAAAGCGGAAGAATTGCAAAGCATTCAAAACGCCATAGAAACCGCCGTTGACGTTAAGCAATTTCTATCTAAATTTAAAGAAAAATATCCCTCCGTAACGAGCGTTTGCGGTAAATTGCATGCGTTAAATCAATTACTTAACAGCATAACATTTACCATCGAGCCGTCGGGTAAAATTTTTGATAACGCTTCGAGAGAGCTGAAAACAATCCGCACCGCCATACAACGTTTGGATGATGAAATCCATATAAAATTGGAACGAGTTATAAAAAAAAATGCGGAACATCTCAGAGAAGAGTATATAACTTTGAGAGACGGGCGTTTTGCCTTGCCTGTAAGAGAATTTTCCGTATCTAAAGTGCCCGGTATTGTTCATGGTCAATCCGCTTCAGGGGCTACTTATTTTGTTGAACCGATGCCCATCGTCGAATTAAACAATCAAGTACAAACGCTTCTTGCCGAAGAAAAAAAAGAGATTATTAAAATATTGCGTCGCTTATCCCGCCAGGTTAAGGAGAAACAAAGGGAATTAACGGATAATTATTATTTGTTAAGCGAACTGGACGCTTTACAGGCTAAGGCTTTGTACGCCATAGAAATTAACGGTATTGCGCCGCAAATAAACGATGCGTTTTATTGGGATTTGCGCGGAGCCAAACATCCTCTTTTACTTAAAAACCATCCCGATACAACCATCCCGCTTAATCTATCTATCGGGAAAGAATTCAATGTTTTGTTGATTTCCGGACCGAATGCAGGGGGTAAAACGGTTACGTTGAAGACGCTCGGTTTATTGCAAATGCTTTTTCAATGCGGGTTTTACATCCCCGTTGAAGAAGGAAGCCGTATGCCGTTATGTGATGCTATATTTACGGTAATCGGCGATGAGCAGTCGATAGAAGAGGATTTAAGCACTTTCTCTTCTCATATTCGTTCTTTGAACGAGATCATAAAAGAGGTAGATGAAAAAAGTCTGGTTTTGATCGATGAAATTGGCAGCGGTACCGAACCCACAGGCGGCGCGGCTCTCTCCATTGCCATTTTAAACAGACTTAATCAAGCGGAGATTGCCACGCTGGTTACGACGCATCAAAACAGGTTGAAAGTATTTGCCGGCGAAACGTCGGGAATTGAAAATGCCGCCATGCAATTTGATTTGGAGACTCTAAAGCCGCAATTTCGTCTCGAAACGGGCATTCCCGGGTCAAGTTATACTTTTGAAATTTGTAAACGTTTGGATGTCGATGATAATATCATTAAAGAAGCTGTGCGGATAGCCGGCGACGAATCGTTTGATATGGATAAACTGTTGAGAGATATAGAAAAGAAAAGCCGCAATTATTATGAATTATCCGATAAACTGTCCATTAAAGAATCGCAGCTTGAAAGTTTGATAAAATTATATCAGGAAAAGACCGCCGAGCTTTCCCTGAAAAAAAGCGCGTATGAACGCGAAGCAAAAGAACAGGCGCAGGAAATCTTAAAAGATGCTAATAAATTAATTGAGCGCACCATACGTGAGATAAAAGAGAAACAAGCAAATAAGCGTGTAATAACCAAAGCTAAGCAGCGTATTACGGAAAAGAAAAAACAATTAACGCGACAAAATGCGCATGAAAATATCAGTAACGGTAATTTAATTAACGTTTTGGAAATAGGAGATAGAATAAAATCATTAAAATATAACGTTACGGGTAAAGTGATTACGCTTTTCAAGGGAAGAAACGAAGTGGAAATGGAACGTAACGGATTCCGCATAATCGTTTCTGCCGATGATATTGAGCTGATAAAAAGTAAACGCAAAATTAATGAAACAAAAAGGGAAAATGACAACAGAACAACAAGCGGTATGTTTAACATCTCAAACGAGTTGAATTTGCGGGGATTTACGGCTGATGAAGCCTTGCGTGAATTGAAACGCTATCTTGATTACGCCCGCGGCAGTGAATGGAATGAGCTGCGCGTTATCCACGGCAAGGGCAGCGGGACTTTAAAAAACACGGTGCATCGCTATCTCTCTACCGTTAATTATATCGAAAGTTACCGTCTCGGACGCTGGGGCGAAGGAGACAGCGGGGTTACAATCATTGTTTTGAAAAAATGAAGTCTGTATAGGTTCTTACATACTTTGATCTGATGAAGAGCATCGCTTGATAAGAAATATGACTTTGTTAAATGATTAATCAAAAGAAGGTCGGGTAGAATCGCCAATGTGTCATTCTCAGACTTATCGGATAATGACAGTTGTTGTAGAATAAAATCCTAAGCTTGTCATCCCTTCGGAAGAAGGAATCCGAATGCTGAAATGGGAAGATTTAGATTCTCCGAATAAACCGGAGAACGACGGATAGTGGCGAGTAAACTCCAACGTTTGACAATGCTTCGAAAAAAACCGTAAATGTTACTAACACAATGAATAAATCATCCTTCGTTGACAGGCCTCCATTATCATGTTTAATAAAAGAGCCCCCATAAACGATAGGGGCTTTAGAATTGAACTAACGCTGAAAAACTATATTTTCTCTCTCACTCAATCAATTGGCGGAGTTAAAGTCTTTAAACTTATATCGATTTTGAGCGTATAAGTTTAAAAATAGATTTGCATTGATTCGTAAAAATATAGAGATTTGAAACCCTTCGTTGAAATAATAAATGAATATTTTATTGTAGAGAAATTTCAAATTTTACGCTTATTCCATCTATTTTGCGAAACAGAAGAAATATATCTCTCCATATAAAAGGCTTGCCGGCCTTTGACTTGGGGTAAGAGGTTTGTGATATATATCGGAATTACTGAATATTGAATACCTGACAACCCCTATTGTCCTCTTTTTTAAAGGGACGGTTTTTAATCTATTTTTATAGTTGTGAAATTCAATATTAATCAATTTGCGAAACTATGTTCTAAAAAATTATAAATCACTATAAAGGCTAAGATAACAGGGGTTTTGTTATTGAAATTAAGAAAGGAATAGTATAATGCGCTATGTTATTTTAATGGTTATGGCCATGTTTTCAACTTTATTATCGCAAACCGAGCCTGTCGGACACTGGACTTTTGACAATGCGAATAATTTAACAAAAGCCGAAATCGGCGCCGATTTAATTTTGACGGGGTCTCAGAGCGCCGTTGCCGGACCCGACGACAACAACGGCGCGGTGCGGATCGGCATTGGTAGTTATTATAAAGTCGTACATGGTATTACGTCGCCTGAAGGCGATACTATGGTTAACGAATTTAGCCTGGTTTTGGATATTAAAATTCCCGAATTAGGGCATTGGTATTGTTTTTATCAAACCGATTTAACCAATACCGACGACGGTGAATGTTTTATTAATCCGTCTGGCAATGTCGGCGTAGGCGATACCTATTACACGAATTATACGTTGACGCCAAATGAATGGTACCGTATAGGCATATCGGTAAAAAACGATTCGATTTATAATTATTATATAGACGGTTATAAAGAATTAAAGGGGAAAGCGGGTTCCATAAACGGTCGCTTCGCCTTAGATAACGCCTTGCTTCTTTTTGCCGACAATAACGGGGAAGATTACACTATTGACGTTGCTGACGTCAAACTTTTTGATAAGGCTCTCAGCGAAGACGACATGGAAGCGCTCGGCGGCTATCATGAAAAACCGCCGACGCCGATTGCGCCGCCGGATACGGCAATTTATCCCTATTTACAATCGCCTACGGCTACTTCGATTTATGTTTGCTGGCATGCTTCATTGAGCCCCGAATCAAAAGTTGAGTACGGGACGACGGATGCGCTCGGAAATGTTGAAAACGGAGACGTCCATATTTTTGAAGACTCGACAACCTGGCATTGGGTAAAACTTACCAACCTTGAACCGAATACGGTCTATTACTATCGCGCCGTTACGGATACCATGAAATCGGATATTTTTACATTTAAGACTGCCCCGCAACCAGGTCAAAAGACAGGCCATATTCGCTTTGCCGTAATTGGCGATACGCGCACTTATCCCAATCAATTTACCGACGTTGTTTCGGCCGTTAAGCAAAAAGTAGCTGAGATTTACGGGGATGAACACGTGGAAAATAATCTTAATTTGTTATTGAGTAATGGAGATATTGTCAGCTATGGCCCGACCTTATCGCAATATAAAGCCGAATGGTTTGCGCCGTTGGCGCAGATATCGGCCAATGTGCCTATTATGGTTAGTATCGGCGATCATGAACACGATGCGGATAATTATTATTATTATATGAAGTATGAGGATTTTGCAGGGCCGCAAGGCGAATATTACTACTCGTTTCAATACGGCCGTATATTATTTATTGCGGTACACAGTATTTTTCATACACAGCAACAATTGGAATGGCTGGACGATCTTATGCAGTCGGCCGAACAAGATTCAACTATTGATTGGGTGATTGCTTATACCCATCGCCCCGGTCACAGCGAGATATGGACATACGGTAATGAACCTTATGTTCAAGATCATGTAATCCCCATTATGAATAAATACAGCAAAGCGGATGTGCTTACGTACGGTCATTCCCATGCTTATGAAAGAGGACAAGTATTGGAAGGTAATTTGCGCTTAGTGGAAAACGGCGGCGGTGGCGCCGAGTTAGATACATGGGGCGAATATCCCGATCACCAAATTGATTATCCCGAAATCCAGAAAACGTTCGATTATTGGAGCTTTACTTTGTTTGATATCGATGTGGAAAATAAAAGTTATAAAGCCGAAGTATACGCCATCGGTCAGGAAGACGGCAACGGAGGTAGAATTATCTTTGATCCTTTGAGAAAAGTAGACGAGTTTATACGAAACAAAGCAGATGAAACGCCGCCTATAACTCCGCAGCCAATTGCACCAGAAAAAGAGACTGAAGTTGTCAGCCCGATTAATCTGGTTGCATCAGATTATGAAGGAACGTATGATATTTTGAGTTCACAATTTCAACTTACCAATCAACAGGGCGATTACAGCAACCCCCTTGTTGATGAAAAACGCGATTTTGAAAACATTTTCTGGGACAACGGTGCTCCGGATTTTGTTCCCATTGACAAGAATGAAGGAATCGACCTTAC
This sequence comes from uncultured Calditrichaceae bacterium, assembly GCA_964424545.1. Lineage (GTDB taxonomy): Bacteria > Calditrichota > Calditrichia > Calditrichales > Calditrichaceae > JAUVIB01. The sequence continues at coordinate 19,225 of CAYRJN010000028.1, read as the reverse complement.
AAAGTTAGCGATTACCGATGATAATCTGGAAACGGGAAAAACGTATTGGTGGCGCGTGCGTTATCGCGATAAAAACCTGCAATGGTCGGAATGGTCGGAAGAAAGTTCCTTTACCGTTGGTATGGGAACAGGCCTTAAGAGCGAATCCAATAATATTATCAGAGAATCAAAACTCTATAATAATTATCCGAATCCCTTTAATCCGTCAACAACGATTAAATTTGATCTGGCAAAAACGGAGAATGTAAAATTACAGATTTTTTCATCAAACGGCGAATTGGTAACCTCGCTGGTAAATAAAAAATTAGCGTCCGGTTCTTATTCCGTAATTTGGAATAGTAAAAACGCCAAAGGCGAAAAGATGTCTTCCGGTTTGTATTTTTACAAATTAGAGGCGGGCGATTATCATAAAATCGGAAAGGCGATTTTAATAAAGTGAATTAAAAAATAAACGGCTTGATGTTTAACTTAGATGTCAACCCGTTTTTATTAATTGATTGTATCGGAATTTCAAAAAATAACCTATTTCGGACAGTTTCATTTATTTTTGTATTATTCTCAATTTTAAAATTATACATCGTTCACATAGGCCGTATTTTAGATTCTCCAATTTATTGAGAATGAAAATGTTGGACTTATTTGTTACCGTTTCCACATTCTCTTCCTTCCTCTCATTCTCGAATGTTTTTATCGGGAAACTAAATCTTACCATTGTCTACATTCAGATTCCTTCTTTCGAAGGAATGACGCTTTGACGATTCTACCCGAACTTATTTCATTAATCACTTTGCGAAACTATGTTCTATTTATTGGCGTCTAAATTTCAATAACGGACATAGCTTTGCAACTTGATTGATAAAAGCAGACTATTTGTCATTCTTCGATAAATCGGAGAATCTTAATGCTGAAACGACGGATTTGGATTCCTGTTTAAAACATGGGGGAATGGCTGAAATGGAGACTTATCCGATTAATAGGAGAATTTGAAATGTTGCCATTGAGAATGTTACAAAATAATATAGAAAATATGATATAGGTTATTTTTCGAAATTCTTATACTAAACTATAAAATCATATCTGTCGATAAATTTATTTCCATTTAGAACAAAGGCTTGCGTTCTTGCCAAATAATACCCCTGCATATTTACGCTTGAAAAATTTTAGTACTTTGTTGCTATAATTTTTTTTTAATATCACAAAAAAGCTTTTAATAATATTTGACATTAAATTACAACGGTCTTATATTCGCTTGTGTCGTAAATTAAACATAATGATAATTTTTATGTAGTAAAATCAACAATGTATGTAACTGGCTGATTCGCTACGTTTTTTTGTCGATAAATATAAAATTTGAATGTTAATAAATTGAAAGTATCGTTATGCAAACAAGCAATATGGTGTATGATGTTACCGTAATCGGCGGAGGCGTGGTAGGCGGCGCTATTGCTAAAGATCTTTCACAATATGATCTCAATTGTGTTTTGGTCGAAGCTAAGGCCGATATTGGCGCAGGGACGAGTAAAGCCAATACGGCAATTTGGCACACCGGTTTTGACGCTAAAACGGGGAGTCTTGAACAAAAACTCTTAAAACGGGGTTATGAACGGCTGACCGATTTTGTAAAAGAAGCCGGTATACCGCATGAGAAAACCGGAGCGGTGCTGATTGCCTGGAATGAAGACCAGTATAAGTCTTTAAATGCCATTTTGAAAAAAGCGCACGCGAACGGCGTAACCGATGTACATCTTTTGACGGTTGAAGAAATATATGAATTGGAACCGCATGTTAATAAAGGCGCGCTTGGCGGTTTGATGGTGCCGCGAGAGTATATCATCTGTCCCTTTACCGTTCCTCTTGCATATGCCAGTCAGGCCGTTATAAACGGCATCGATTTAAAGCTTAATTTTCCAATTGAAACAATAGCAAAGAGCGAAGATGTATACACTCTCGCGGGTGCGGGCGGTGAAATTCGCAGCCGATACGTTATTAACGCGGCTGGATTGAATTCCGATGTGATTGACGCGCTTTTTGGCTTTGACCGTTTTCATGTTACTCCGCGCCGCGGTGAGCTTATTGTTTTTGATAAATTGACCCGTCCGCTTGTTAATCACGTTCTTCTTCCTATTCCGACGGCTATAACAAAAGGCGTTCTGGTAAGCCCCACCGTTTTTGGCAATATAATGTTAGGCCCCACGGCGGAAGATCTACAGGATAAAGAAATGACCAATACAAGCGAAGAGGGACTTAAATTTTTATGGAAAAAAGGGGAAGGGATCATCTCGCAATTATTGGACGAAGAGGTAACTTCCACTTATGCAGGGTTGCGGGCCGCCACGGAACACAGCGATTATCAAATATACTCCCATCCGGAAAAAAATTATATATGCGTAGGCGGCATACGTTCAACGGGGCTCTCCTCGTCGTTGGGAATTGCAGAATATGTTATGGGCCTTTTGCGCGAAGCGGGCGTGAAATTAAAAGAAAAAGATAATTTTAAAACCATTAAAATGCCTTATATCGGGCAAAAGGATAAACGCCCTTATCAGACAGATGAATTGATTAAGCAAAACGCCGATTACGGCCGGATTGTTTGTCATTGTGAGCGCGTTACGCTGGCGGAAATCAAAAATGCGCTTCATAGCCCTGTTCCCGCCAAAACTTTGGAAGGCTTAAGGCGGCGCACACGATGCATGCAGGGGCGCTGTCAGGGGTTCCACTGCTCAGCCGATATTTATGAAATTTTTGAAAAAGAAACGGGGATTGTTCCTATGGAGGCCAGTGATGCTCAAGCTTAATACGGACGTATTAATTATCGGAGCCGGTCCTGCCGGGTTGGCGGCAGCATTGCAGCTTTCCGAGTCGGGCGTAGAAGATGTTATTGTTGTCGATCGCGATAAGCGCGGAGGCGGCGTGCCGCAACTTTGCAATCATCTCGGGTTCGGCGTTCGCGATAGGCATCGCGTGTTTAGCGGTCCGGCCTATGCAAAAAGCTATATTAAAAAGATTGAAAAAACGGGCGTTAAGCTGTTAACCGAAACAACGGTAACGGAATTGGTTGATAAAAAAACCGTAAGTATTACCACTCCCGAAGGTATCAAGACAATTGCGGCTAAAGCCATATTACTGGCGACGGGATGTCGGGAACGTCCAAGGACAGCGCGATTAATTCCCGGCTATCGTCCGCAGGGTATTTATAATACCGGTTCTTTACAGGATTTTGTCCACGGTTTCGGCCGTAAAGTGGGCAACACGGCTGTGATTGTCGGCGCCGAGTTAGTCAGTTATTCCGCAATTCATACCCTGCATAAAGGAGGATGCGCGGTAAAATTAATGACCACAGAATATGATGATCATCAAATCTATGCGCCCTACACGCCTTATAAATGGTGGAGCGCCGATTTATTAACTAAAATTCCCTTGGAGAAAAATACGGTAGTCAGCGATATATATGGTAAAAAACGCGTCGGCGGCGTTGAGCTGACCAATCTTAAAACGGGAAAAAAGAAGAAAGTTGACTGCGACACATTGGTTTTGACGGGAGATTGGATTCCCGATCATGAAATAGCGCGTTCATGGGGTATCAAATTAGATAAAAAAACAAAAGGTCCGGCTGTGGACGGTCAATTCAGAACCTCAAAAGAGGGTGTTTTTGCCGCGGGAAATGTATTGCGCGGAGCCGAGCCCGGAGACATAGCCGCTATTGAAGGGAAATATGCCGCAATGGCTGTCGTTTCCTATTTGAAAACCGCAGAATGGCGTAATTCTATTGTAAAAATAGAAGTTGACGATCCGCTACAATGGATATCGCCTAATGTATTAGAAACGAATGGCGATAAAGTTTTAATGAATAGGTTCCTTTTTCGGGTGAATGATTTTGTTAAAGACCGCGCGTTGGTCATTCGGCAAGAGGAGAATATTCTTTTCAAAAAAGCGTTTAAAAAAATAGGCCCTAATTATTCTAAAGAGATTCGCGGCGATTGGGTAAAAAAGGTGAGTTCAACGGGCAATATAAAAGTTACTCTTGACTAAAGAGCAATATAAAGTAAGAATTTTTTGCCAAATAGTAATGCATAACAGCGCTAAAATGACATGATTTATTCATAATATGTTAACATAATAAGGGATAACTTTTGGTCGGTTTGAATGAAAAGCAGCTACGGGAAAAATTAAAAAATATTGAAGCTTTTGTGCTTGATCAAGACGGTACGTTGTATTTGGAATATCAACCGTTTTCGTGGACGGTCGATTTCTTACAGGGGCTTGAGAAAAGGGGTATACGTTATCTGTTCTTGAGTAATAACTCTTCCAAGTCCAATAAAGAACATATTGAGAAATTAGCGGGACTGGGAATCAAGGCCTCGCCGCAGCAGATACTCAGTTCTGCGGAAGCTACTATCGAATATTTAAAATCTTTAAAAAGCCGGCTGGATATATATTTATTGGCGACGCCTGAGGTTGAAAATGATTTTGCGGACGCCGGATTTAATATTGATGCCGAGAAACCGAATTATGTGGTTTTAGCTTATGATTTAACCTGCACTTTTGCCAAATTGGACAAAGCGGCGCGTTATGTGCGTAGAGGTGTTCCGTTTATCGCTACGCATGCCGACAACAATTGGATGATCGGCCCTGATGATTACCGTCCCGACGTTGGCGCTTTAGCGGCGGCTATAACCGCTTCGACCAAGATAAAAGCAAAATTTATCGGCAAGCCGAATATCGAGATGGTAAATTCTTTTTTGCGCCGTCTTAATTTAAGTAAAGAAAAAGTGGCGATCGTCGGCGATCGTCTCGATGCGGATATCAGGATGGGATTTGAAAATAATATATTAAATATTCTGGTATTAAGCGGAAAAACAAAAAAAGAGGAACTGCGCAATTCGCCTTATCAACCGTCGTTTGTTGTTGAAAAAACAATTGATATTTTGAATTATTTATAAGCATCGGGTTGCAGATTTATGGATAAGAGCAGTGCGCCTGTCATTGCTGTTCAAGGAGGAATCCGGAAGGCGATAAAGGAAAAATTAAGATTCCCGCTTAAAACATGCGGGAATGACAATGGGGGCGCATGGTGGAATAATAGTATGCTATATAATTATTTTTCATCGTCGATTTGAGAGGATAATCTAAAATCGTATGTATACAAAAATATTCCAAAAATAATGTTTTGTATGTTCTAAATAGCTTGGTTTTTGAAATTCCTTTACTAAAACATAGGAGAGAATGTGACAACGGAAAGTGTTATTCGAGAAGGACAAGATCCCAAAATTGACAAGAAATATAAATTTTGGCGCATAGCGGCCTGGTTTGGAACCTGGATTGCCTATGCGGGATTTTACCTTGGCAGGAAGACGATTTCTATCGCTCCGCCGGAAATGATGAAAGAATTCGGTTGGGAATTCAGCACGATTACCTTTATAATGAGCGGCTATTTCTGGGCCTATGCTATCGGACAATTCGCCAATGGCGTACTTGGCGATAAATTAGGTTCTCGTTTAATGTTAGGGCTCGGGTTGTTTACTACTATATTGATGAACCTCCTTTTTGGTTTCTCAACTTCCGTAATAGTTCTCTTTCTTTTATGGACCATTAACGGGTATGCCCAGTCAAGCGGCTGGCCTTCCGTAATAAAGGGTATGTCCAACTGGTTTTCCGTACGGGAACGCGGTAAAGTGATGAGTATATGGGGGACAAGTTATACGGTCGGCGATGTAGTGGCGACGGCTTTGGCCTCTTTTGTTATCGGTCATGCCGCCGTTTTAACCGCAGTCCGCCCGGACGGCAGTGAAGTCGCTTATTCCGATTGGCGTTGGATATTTTGGGTGGCTTCCATTGCTTTGGCTGTCGTTTCGGTGATTGTGTTTTTACTTTTGCGCGATAAGCCGGAAGACGTGGGATTGCCGCCCATCGCTGTGTTTCATAATCAAAAAATAGAAGAGGGCGATAAAAAAGGGGCTGAAAAAGTGAATATGCTGGAAAATGCCAAGGAGGTATTGCGTCAGGGACCGATTTGGATTTTGGGTATAACCTATTTTGGCATAAAATTTATACGCTATACTTTTATGTTTCTTATAACGACCTATCTTGCTATTGAAAAAGGATTTTCAACGGAGAATGCCGGTTATATTACCGTCTTGTTTGCGCTTGTGGGCATAGGCGGCACTTTTGCTGCCAGCTATCTCTCCGATGTAATGTTTGCCTCGCGTCGCGCGCCTATCAGCGTGATTATGCTTCTCGGTTTGACAATTTCCCTTGTCTTTTTTTGGCAGGCATCGAACGGATTAATTCCTATCGCTATGGGATTGGTCGGTTTTTTTACCATGGGGCCTGATTTTGTCGTTTCCGCCGTAGCGGTAATGGATTACGGCTCAAGAAAAGGCGCAAGCACGGCCGCCGGATTTGTAAACGGTATGGGTTCGTTAGGGCCGGCAATAATGACCACGGTTGTCGGTTTTTTACAATCGGTCGCCGGGTGGAACGGGGTTTTTTATGCGCTTATAGGTCTTTCCGTTATATGCGCGGCATTAATGGCAACGTTGTGGAATCGGGTAGGTGAAAATTAACGATGCTATTTTTAGAAAAATTATAAAAAAAAGATAGCAAATTTTTTTTTTGACATTGAAATTTCATATTAATATATTACTTGTAGTGATAGTTACAATAAAATGTAAATTCTGTCGTATTAGCAACAAGAGGGCTTGGATATAGATTTCAACGATACGATCTCATTTCATATGGAAGTTGTGAGATTCAGCTTTCCCGAAATCTTACTCCGACTCCGTCTCCGTTATTTATATAAATAATATCAAGTATGTTTGTGTATAGAATATAGCTTCACAGATTAATTTATGAAAAAAGTGCAGCGTGAGTCGTCGAAGTGTCATTCCTTTGAAAGAAGGAATATAAAATTGTACGCATATAAAAAATATTCTAAAAATAATATTGAAAATGTCTGAAATATGTTGTTTTTTTTAATTCCTATTAGAATTAATTAAAATGTCTTTATTCTCAATGAAACTGGAATTAAAATGAAGAGTCCGGTTTATTTAATCAACAGACGATACAACGGTTTGCGAAAATCGGAAAAGCGCGTCGCTGAGTTTGTCCAAAAGCATTTGGATGAAGTAGTCTTGCTTTCTTTGCAAGGATTAGCGGATAAATGCGACACGAGCGATGCGACGGTACTGCGGTTTTGCCGTTCGCTCGGTTATCAAAGTTTTTCGGATTTTAAAACCGCTTTAATTCCCGAGTTATTACGCAGCGGACAAAGCGTAGCGATGGAAATAACTCCGGAAGACGATCCCTCCAGTATTAAAGACGCTTTTTTGCGAAATATAAATCTGCAAAATGAATCCACAATAAAAAATATTGAATTTAGCGTTATCCAAAGTGTTGCCGAAAAAATACTTAACGCCAGTAGAACCGTTATTCTCGGCATGGGCGGATCTGCCGGCGTAGCGCATATTTTAAGCGATTCTCTCGTCGGACTGGGAATATACGCCGTTTATTTACACGACCGCTCTATTATTCAGAATATTATCCCTATTTTAAACGCATCCGATGTTGTAATCGGTATTTCGCATGCCGGTGAAACAGAAGAAGTGATATCAGGCATTAAAATTGCCCGCGAATACGGCGCCGTGACGGTAGGGTTAACGAATTTTTTACCGTCGCCCTTGTCCGATGTATCCCAATATGTTTTACTTACCAGTACGCCGAATAATCTTCTCGGCAGTTTTTCCTGTCAATCCAGAATATCGCAATTGGCAATCTTAGAGTTGCTTTTGATTGAATTGAAGAGGAACATAGCGGGGAAAATAAATAAAGAATTTAATTTTGAAAATGAATATAGTTTATCGGATGTAACAACATAACGTTATAATAAATAAACGGATAGAGTAAATAAATTAACAGATGACTGAAAGGGTTAAGATGAGAAAACTAATTAGGTTGGTTTTTGTGTCATTACTTTTCTACACAATTCCATTAGAAACGGCTTTAGCCGGGACGACGGGAAAAATTACGGGGCAAGTGACCGATAAGAATGATAACAATCCTTTGGCCGGCGTAAATGTCTATTTAAAGGATTATCCCTACGGCGCATCGACGGATGTAGATGGATATTTCAGTATCATTAATATCCCTCCCGGAACGTATGATTTGATTTTTGATATGGTCGGTTATTCTCAGGTAACCATAAAAGACGTTAAGGTTTTTAGTGATAGAACCACGCGTCAAAATGCAAAACTATCGGAGCAAGTGCTCGAAGGGGAAGCGGTTGTGGTTGAAGCGACGCGTCCGCCTATTGAAGCTGACCGTACCAGTACAATGAGCATTGTGGATGATAAGGCCATCAATGATATGCCGGTTCAGGAGCTGTCAACTGTTATAAGATTACAGGCCGGCGTTGTTACGGGTTCCGGAGGGGATATCCATTTTCGCGGCGGCCGTTCGAGAGAAGTTGCCTATATGATTGACGGCGTACCGGTTTCAAACGCTTTCTCACAATCCGGTGGCAGTAATGTAAATGTTGAGAATTCTTTCGTTAAAGAATTACAGGTTATCAGCGGTACATTTAATGCGGAATACGGTTCTGCGCAATCGGCTGTTATTAACGTGGTTACCAAAGGGGCCAGTAAGGAATTTCATGGTCAGGTTCAGGTTTTTTCCGGTGATAACTTAAGTAATAAAACCGATCGTTTTATTGGTATTAATCAATTTAATCCGTTGGCCGAAAAAAATATTCAAGCCACTTTAAGCGGGCCGTTGTTTTTTAAGAATCTCGGATTTTTCATCAGCGCGAGATATCATACGGCAGAAGGTTATTTGCAGGGCGAACGACGCTATAATCCCCTTGACGGATGGAAAATAAACGCCTATCGCCGCTGGTTTAGTGAAAAGAATACTACACAGGCTTCGAGTTTAGGGAGAATTCCAATTCCAGATTCATTAGTTACCGGCGACCGTTCTATAGTTGTTATGACGCCTTCGGAATTATTCGATATGACGGCCAAAGTAATCTATCAAGCCATGCCGACGCTTCGTTTCACTTATTCCATATTCAGTTCAAACACAAACGGGCAGGGGTATAGCGACAGTTGGCGGTATGCGCCGGACGGACGTAATTACGGTTACGGAAAATCGTTACATCATTTTCTTTATGCACAATATAGCCCTACCCAAAATATGTTTATCAATTTGAGGGCATCCTATCAGCACAATTATTCCGAAAGTTATTTGTATCAAAATGTGGATATTGCCGATTATCCCGGAGACAGCGGATATCAACCTTTGGGCGCGTCGGACAGTCAGACCGGTTTCGTGCAGGGCGATAACCAATGGGGACGCGGAAATACTACAAGAGATTTGTACCTTGCAAACGGCGATTTTAATTGGCAGCTTGATAAATATAATTTTGTTAAAATAGGATTTGAAGCAAAGCAGCATGATATACACTATTTTAACAGACCGTTGGTGGCGACCGAGGAATGGCGTAATTATGCTTACACCACGGCCATTAACGGCAAAAATTATGATTTCGGTGAATATTGGGATGCCATGGTCAACTATTGGCAGAATTGGAACGATATTTATGGAACAACAAAACTTCGATTGGCCAAAACGACCGACGGCAGTTATATAAACTATACGCGTAAACCTATTGAGTTTGCCGCTTATGCACAGGATAAATTAGAGCTGGGCAAGGTTATTGTAAATGCGGGATTACGCTTTGATTATTTTGAACCGCAGGCTAAAACAATTGTAAATGAAAGAGATTTATCCGATCAAATCGGCAATTCCGATAATTTGAAAGACGCTACTTCTAAAATGCAGCTTAGTCCGCGTATAGGACTTTCATTCCCTATATCGGCAACGGGCGCTTTTCATGTTTCATACGGTCATTTTTTCCAGATGCCGAGCTTTTCGTTATTGTATAGAAATCCCATTGATGAAAATCTTACCTCCTTATTGCTTCAAGGTCGGACAATCGGTGATCCTGATTTAGGTCCGGAAAGCACCGTCGCTTATGAAATCGGTTTGCAACAGCAATTGGCTAATTGGCTTGTGGGTGATTTAACCATGTATTATAAGGATATAAGGAACCTGTTGGGCCTGGAAGCGATAAGAACGGTAGACGCCGTGGGCTATTATCGTTATATAAATCGGGATTACGGTAATGTTAAGGGTATCACTCTTTCTTTGCGGACATTACAAACAGGATTATTTTCCGGAACAATCGATTATACGTTGCAATATGCAAACGGCAGCGCTTCCGATCCCAATTTTATTCAATTAATTCAGGTTTCGACAAGAATGAGCGACGACCCCGTTCAGTTTGTTGAGCGGCAGGTACTGCCGCTTGATTGGGACCAACGTCATACGGTAAATCTAACGTTTAATATGTCTCGTCCTAACAATTGGCTTGTGAGTTTAATAGGCCGCATCGGCAGCGGGTTGCCATACAGCCCAACCAGCGTAGAAGAATTACAGCTGCCGACAACGGAATTTAAAAACAGCGCGCGCAAACCGACGCGTTATACCTTGGACTTGATGGGCCGTAAACATTTTAAAATCGGCAAAGCGGATCTTTCGCTTTTCCTTCGTGTCTATAATTTGTTTGATCACTTAAACGAAAATTATGTTTTCTCAACCACAGGCAGAGCGACGCAAAATGCCAGAAGGCCGGAAGATTTGGTTATTCAGGAAAGAATGCTTAAGCAGGGCGGGCAGTTTACATTGCAGGAATGGGATAATAATCCCAATTGGTTCTCTGAGCCAAGAAGAATCCAAGTCGGTTTAATCGTGCGTTATTAATCGGCAGTATAAGACTGAAATTATAGGTAAAGGAGCTTTATTATATGAAATATTCTCTGACGAAAAAAGTGGATATTCTTATTCTTATGTTATTGCTGTTTATAGGCTTCTCTTTTGCGGAGAATGAAGAAGTTAAGGGGCAATACACTAAGACGGATAACAGCGTAGGGTCTGCTTGGGTAAATAGCAGAGCGGATAATTTATCTCTCTTTAAAACGGGAGCGGAATCGCGAGGCTGGCAAAAATATGTCCGTTTGTCCAAGCACGACGGTAATTTGGTTGAATCGGGCTGGGTTAATCAAGGGCAGTTGGCCGACGGCTACGCCTATATCGACGGACCAAGTTTCCCAATGATTTGGCCTAAGGGCAGCGGCGTAAGTTATGGATATGTTTTTGTCTTTTTTGTAGAGGGGGAGGTTAAGGATCCTTACGGCAATACGATTCATATTTGTTCCGATCGTTTTCATCGGCACAACATTGAGCAGTCTCCGGATAAAACGCATTGGTATGATTTTAAGCCGCTTCCGAAATTTTTTAATAATCATCATCTCGGTGGTTCTGAATGGGATATCGGCGGGGTAAGTGAAGATGTGGGCGTAGACGGAATTCCCAATACACATGATTTTGGTGAGGGTGACGGCGAGCTGCAAATTGCCGAAGATTTTAACCGCAATGGGTTGTTGGATTTAAGCTTGATTAATGTGTATGAATGGGCGGCCATGAGTAATTTACGTGAGACCTGGCCCGAATATTGGCCGGCTCAAACATATCCGGGCGACGACCGTCCTGTTGGAAGCGATCGACCGGGTAGGAGAGCGGGACGCTGGAACGGCGAGTATGGCGCTTATGTTCGCGCCGACCAGGAATCCTTCTATCACATGGATGATCACGAAAATGATGAATTTGAATACTATCCTTTTATGATGATTGATACGACGACAGGCGATTATGTGCCGGATACCCGTCCATGGCCGGACGGTAGGCGCGGTCTCGGTATTACCGTGGAAGTTAGAAATTATCAATGGAGCGCCCGCTTGGCCGAGGACCTTATGATATCAATTTATGATATTATCAATTACGGTCGAACCATCAATAAAGCTGTCGTGGGCATGTACAGCGATGTTGATGTAGGCGGATCTTCCGGCGGAGACGATGCCGATTTTGATACGAAAGACGATATTACCTATGTTTGGGATTTGTCGGGGCTTTCTACGCAGGGGTTGCCGACAGGCTATTTCGGTTTTGCCTTTCTTGAAAGTCCGGGGCTTCCCGATAACCGTAAAGATGACGACGACGACGGCATGGTGGATGAGAGCCAAACCAATAATATTGACGACGACGGCGACTGGCGGCCATGGGAAGACCTTAACGGTAATGGGGTTTGGGATCCGCAGGAACCCGTTTGGGATGACGTGGGTTCTGACGGTATTGGTCCCGAGGATGAAGGATATTCCGGCCCCGATGAAGACGGTACCGAAGTAAACGGAAAACCGGATCTCGGCGAACCCAATTATGAGACCAGTGATAATGATGAATCCGATCAGGTCGGTTTAACATCATGGTATTTAAAGGATGTTGACGACAGGGTGGCCAACGATGAAGCTTTCTGGACAATAGAATTGCAGCCGGGAACATTTGAAATAGATCCGGAGTATACGCGCGATGTGGCTTTTAGTTACGGTTCCGGATATATTCCCTTAAATTCCGGAAGACAAGGACAGCAGCGCTATGCTATCGCCACGCTTTTCGGTAATGACATGCAAGATATTTTCCGCAACAAAAGAACCATGCAGAAGATTTATGATTCGGATTATAATTTTTCCAAAGCGCCGAGACGACCGGTGCTTACTACGGTTGTCGGCAATAAACGTGTTGTTCTATTTTGGGATAAGTCGGCCGAAGAATCAAAAGATCCTATCTATGGCAAAGACTTTGAAATGTATAAAGTATATAAAAGCACCGACGCTCAATTCAGTGATATAAAAACAATCAGCGATGCTTTTGGCAATCCTTTACTCTTTAAGCCTCTTGTACAGTATGATTTAAAAGACGGATTGTTCGGCGCGCACCCGATTCCCATCGGAGAGCTTGGCGTTTCTTATGATATGGGCACCGACAGCGGGTTAAAACACAGCTATGTAGATACAAACGTAACAAACGGCAGAACATATTATTATGCCGTTGTATCGGTGGATAAAGGATATGATACGGATTTTTATGACAGAGGCTTGTCCGATCGTGAGAATCTGGCGCCCAATACGCCCACCGAATGTTCGGCCGTGATTCAAACCGATCCGCTCGGACGTCCTACTTTTATAGACCGTAATTGCGCCGTGGTAACGCCTTCGGAACCGCCGGCAGGTTATTTGGAGCCACAGCCTGAAAACGGGATAGAACATGTATCCGGTATAGGAACCGGAAAAATAAAATTGGAAGTCTATGTTCCCGATAGCGTTAAAACCGGTCATGAATATCAAATTACCTTTTTGGATGATTCTACGTTTGAATTTAAAGATTCTACGCGTTTCCGTACCGGCAATACCGTGGGAGCCTGGCTGGTGGATGTTACGGAAGATGATACGTTACTAACTCCTGATGTAGACTTTAATTCGGTTGAGTATGCCGAAAAAATTATAGATGGCTTTAAATTAAGTATTTTAAATGATGATTCGGTTAATGTTGCCTGGCAAGGATGGGTTAAAGGAAAAACAAATATTGTCGGGAAAGCGTTGGGTTATATCCAACAATCTCTTGCCGTACCGCGCGACTATGAAATCCGCGTGGGTGATTATGGCATGGATTCCACTTTTTCCAATATTCCCGGACGCGAGGTAAAAACAAATTATACGGTTGTTGATATAACCGATCCCGAAAATGAACATCGCGTTGTTTTTACGGCAACTGAGAATTTGAAACCCGATTCGCTTAAAGGCATATTAAGTGTTGGTGACGAGATTGCTATAAAAATATCTCCCTTTGTCTTTATTATGGGAGGGGATACTCTCTATTTTTATACGGAAACGTCATGGAGAATCCGTTTCAGCATGCCAAGAGGTATTGAAGATTCTTTACAGATATTACCGAAAAAAGGCGATATATTCAGATTTATAACTAAAAAGCCGTTTGATAGACATGATACGTTCAATTTTAAAATGATCGGCGGAGATTACCAAATTGCCCGCGCAAAAAATAATATGGAAAAAATTTATACGGTTCCGGATCCTTATATTGCGGCAAGTTCTCTCGAGCCGAAACTTGTAAATCAAAGTGTAGGACGCGGAGAGCGAAAAATAGAATTTGTTAACCTGCCAAAAGAGTGTAAAATATCAATCTTTACTATTTCCGGTCGTCTCGTGCGCGAGTTGTATCATAGCTCCGGCGATGAATACGGCCGAGAACCATGGGATTTAAGAACGAAAGACGGGTTGGAAATAGCGCATGGCATCTATATTTACCATGTGGACGCCCCGAATATTGGTGAAAAAGTCGGGAAATTGGCGATTATAAAATAATCAGGAGCATTTATGAAAAAGTATTATATTTTTATGCTGTTATTAATCTTTTCTTTTTTCACATCAAGCGCTATCTATGCTCAAGATGAAAAAAGTAATGTTACATTTGAAACGGAAGTGTCGGGCGTCGGCGCCAACGCTGCGGCTTTTTTGGAGATTGGCGTAGGCGCGCGCGCCATTGCAATGGGCGGCGCTTATACGGCTGTATCGAATGACCCCTCCTCCGTGTATTGGAATCCTGCCGGTTCCGCTTGGGCTAAAAATTTCCAGATAGAATTATTGCATACGGATTGGCTGGCCGCTACAAAATATGATTTTGCCGGTATAGTCATACCTATTCCGTCAATCTATTCTTCAATTGGATTTAATCTGATTTCCTTAGATTACGGTTCGGCTCCCGTAAGGACGGTAGATCGGCCAGAAGGTACGGGTGAAATGTATGACGCTCGTGATTATGCCATATCTCTTTCCTATGCAATTGCCCTGACACAGCAATTTTCCTTCGGTATAACCGGAAAGTATATTTCACAGCGAATTTGGAGTGAGACGGGAAGTACTTTTGCCGTTGATGTAGGGGTATTTTATTATACGGGAATAAAAGGCTTTAAATTAGGCGCCAGTATCAGTAATTTTGGCGGCAATATACAATTAAGCGGCAGACAGTTAGTAACAACCGTTGATCCTGATAAAAAAGTTTCTAATTTTGACCGTGTGCCGGTAAAATATGTTGTTGGGTCTTATCCGTTACCGCTTCTCTTTCGCTTCGGCTTGTCCTATGATCGAAGTTTTGGAAAATTTGGCGATCTTCTTGTTTCTATGGATGTTAACCACCCCTCAAATGCTACGGAAAGTATTAGCCTTGGTATGGAATATGGTTTTGGTAAAATGTTCTATCTCAGAGGGGGATATCAAAATTTGTTTGAGGAGGATAGTATTAACGGGTTAACGCTCGGTGGAGGTATCGACTATTTCTTTAACGGTAGAATGGGAATTCGTATTGATTACGCTTGGTCCGATTGGGGAATTTTGGATAGTTCGCAGCGTTTTTCGCTCGGTCTGATCTTTTAGATTAAAAGTGGAAATGACAGGAGCGCGGAGGGAACATAATCCCACGTTTGTCATTCCTTCGGAAGCAGGAATATAAATATTGACAAGGGATAGATTCAGATTACCGATAAAAACATTCGGGAATGACGGATATATGAGAGTGTGCTGTAGTTATCGGTACGTTATTAAACCAAACTATTAACGATATAAAAACAAAGAAAGGAGGGCAAAAAAAAAGAAAAAATTTAACTAATTAAGTAAGTTAACTTAACAGGAGAGGATTATTATGAAACGGAAAGCAAACATTTTGTTGTCATTCTTATTGTTTACATTTTTTACGGTAAGCTTGGCGTTTGCCGGCAGAGAAATGGAACAAGAACCGAATGATACCTTTGCAAACGCTCAGGAAATCCACAATATCGATGAGATTTCCATAATGGAAGCGCAGTTCTCATCAAATGATGATGTGGACATTTTCAAAATTTACATGACGACGGATAAAATATATCATATTTATTCCGATTCTTCTATGCTGGGCGTTGACGTCGGCATAACCATGTATTTTGAATCCGATACCACGGTGGACGGTTTCGCCGGCGGCAATATTCTTAATGGCGATGTCGCCGGACGCGCCGGATGGAATAACTTCAGAATCGCCGGCTGGGCGCCTTTGGAACACGGCGAAGGCTGGTATTATATTAGATTGACGCCTACGGAAGCGATGACGGGCGACGGAAAATACATGGTTCGTTTAATCACCCAAGATTTGAATTATTGGGCTGGTTTGCATGAACCGGATAATACCGTACAAGAGGCCTTTAATCAATTCACGCTACCTATTGATGGTAAAAGATTTAACGGTATGCTTTTTGATAAAGATAATCCGCCTACAGGGGCTGACGACGTAGATTATTTTGTTATGATGGGCAAGCAGGGAATGAGACTCTGGATAGAAACCGAACCCGTGCAGGGTTACCCGCATACGCGCGATATGGATAGTCAAATTGCCATATTTAATGCGAACGGTGATCCACTTCCCGGTCCGAAAGGCGATCCAAGTGTGGATAGTGAAGGTCATTATAACAATGATGATAAAAGTAATCAGGAAGAAGATTATGGTCACAATAATGTTTTCTCGCTTGTTGTTGTAGACAGTCTTCCTTATGACGGAATGTATGAAGTTGTTGTTACCAGTTGTTACTCTGCTTTTGCAAGTGGTGGAACATCACGGCATACTGATGAAGATCCTTCTACAGGCGGTTATGTTTGTTACTCGTGGATGGGCTTTAGCGAAGACACCACTGAAATTGAACCGAATGATGATATGGAAAACGCCATGCCGCTATGTGAGAAAGTCAGCGGCAGCATTGCCAGTGCGAATAATAATATCGTTATAGACGCTACATTTGACGGTACGGCTGATGTTTATGCTTATAATTTAAAAACAACCAAAATGTATACTTTTAATACGCTCAGTTCCGATGCTGTTGACGCGGATATTCAGGTTCAGATTCTCGATACAACCGGAACAAATTTGATTGACAATACGGTCGTAGGAAAATATGGAGGACATGATTTTAGGATATCCGGTTGGACGCCTCCCGAAAACGGCATTTATTATGTAAAATTAAGCGGACCCACTACAGGCGCCTACAAAATGCGAATGGGCTGGGCGACTTTAAGGAAAACCGCTAGGCACCACGAATTTGCTGAAGACGGTTCGGATAATAATACGCAAAATCCAGCCGACGAATTTGAACTGAACTACGACTCCGAGACCTATACCAACGCAATTTATCCCGCAGGCGACGTGGATTGGTTCTGGTTTAACGGAACAGCCGGCGATGTTATCGATATTGAAACATTTAGCGCTCTCGATACTATGGGCGGCCTATGGCAGCGCGATCTTGACACCAAATTGACTTTGGTTGATCCTAACGGTAACACGGTTAATAACGATGATTACCGTCCCGAAGACGGTAGTAGACATTCTAACAATGTATTTTCCGCTATTAGGGGTTATACCTTAAAGGGCACCGGCGTTGTTTGGGTAAAAGTTGAAGGCGCTTATAAAACTAACTCCGGCGGAGACGGTAAAAATCCGGTTGGCGCTTATCGTCTCTTTGTTTATTCCAGCGCAGCGGCGCCCGCTTATGAAGAGAAGGAACCTAACGATACTTTTGCCAATGCTATGAGATTACCCGAAAATAAAGATATCGTTTGCAGCTTTTCGTCTGTCAACGATACGGATATCTTCAAAATTGACATGAAAAAAGATAAAATGTATTTTATCAATTCGGTTGAAGGCGCCGGTTTAGGTAGTAATATTCATGTCGAACTCTATGCTGAAAGCGACTTACAAACGGATATCATAGCCGCAAGCGGTTCTAGCCCTGACGGCCGATATGGCGATAAAGGTTTTCGTATATCCGGTTTTATACCCGAAGAAGACGGAACGTATTATGTAAAGTTGTCAATTGCAACGCTTGGCGACGGAAAATATAACATACGGGCGCGCAGCACGTCAATTCCCAAATATAAAGACGTTCACGAACCGGATAACACCGTAAGCGAGGCCAATGATTTAGGCGATTATCCCATTGACGGCGTTACCAGACAGATGCTGCTTTATAATGAAAATGATGCCGAGCATTATGGCGATGTCGATTATTATCGCTTCAGTCTTATTGAAGGACAAATAATAACGGCTGAAACATCTCCCGTTGCAGGAAAGGATTGGTACAGGGATACAGACACAAAAATATGGTTATACAGATGGCAAGGTGATTCTCTTTATCAAGTTGGTAGCAGCGACGACGGCGGTACCGGTATTTATTCCAAAATTTCAGTGGCGGCAGACGCCGACGGCGTTTATTATTTGAAAGTATCTACTTGTTGGAATTCATGGAATTTTCATAATCCGGGCGTTGGCGATTATTTATTGACCGTTTCGGCCACAACAAGCGAATCGGAACCGAATAATTCAGCTACCGAAGCGAATCAGATACCTATTGCCGATAATAATTTGGTCGATGCAACGTTTGCTTCCGATGATCTTGTTGATTGGTTTAAGGTAAGTCTTGAAGCCGGTAAATGGTATTATTTTAATACAACCGATTCGAAAGTCGCGGCAAATATTCAGATTGAAATTTATGCAGAAAACAATACTTCGGAAAACCTGATCGATGCAACGCCCTTTGGTAGATTCGGTAGTAATGATTTCCGTGTAAGCGGTTGGACGCCGCCTGCAACGGGTAATTATTTATTGAAACTTTCTATTCCCGTTAGCGCCATAGATGTACTAAATACAGGAGCATATAAACTACGTGCAGCTGGCGGCGAAGATATTGCCGATATGAGCGCCGTTCACGAGCCGGATAATACGCTGGCTGATGCTGCAGCCGCTACCGAATTAAAAACCGATAGTACTTCCATTCTTGCCGCTTTTGGCGATAGTCTTGATCATGATATCTTTGCCATTCACGGGGATGCGGGAAAAACGCTTGAAGTATGGATTTCCCCGGGCCATGGCGATCGTTGGATTCGTGAAATTGACACCAAAATAAGATTACTTGACGAAGATAGCACATCGCTCGCAAGCAATGACGATTATGACGATTGGTATGAGCTTAATTTTTACAAAGGTGATGTCAGCTGTACATATTCAAAAGTCGTAATTGATTCATTACCCTATACGGGAACCTACTATATTGATTGTTTCGGTTATTACAGTAGTTACAATGGTGAAAGTCCAAGCGTGGGAAATAACGCAACCGGAAGTTATAAAGTAACGGCTGTAATGAAGGATAGAGTCGTCAGCGATATTAGCGAGCGTAATGTTGTTCCTGCGG
>CAYRJN010000027.1:26695-29176 GCA_964424545.1 uncultured Calditrichaceae bacterium | reverse complement strand
CCGTCCAACACAGGGAACAAAACTTCTGTTACTATGATTTGATTTTCTTGTGATACGCCGCATAGTATATACAGCGCATTCTGAAATAATAAGGGATTGGCCGCGGAGATGCCGCTTTTTTCGCTTCCGGTCATAGGGTGGCCGCCGATATAAGTTCCGCTAAAATGTAAGGATTCGGCAAACTCAGCCAGCTCACCTTTCGTGCTGCCGGTATCCGTAACAATGGTATTTTTACCCACGATATTATTTAACGATTCAAGCTGAGCTTTAATAATTGACAGCGGAGTGGATAAAACGATTAAATCCGCATCGGCGGCATCCTGCGGCCAGTTGGAAACCCCTACGTCGACAATATTATTCTTTTCGGCAAAAGCGAGCACATCGGGCACGTCATATCCGATCAAGGTATATTCACTATGCGCTTGCTTCACAGCCATAGCCAGCGACGCACCAATTACCCCTAATCCGGAAATAACGATTTTCATAGTTTACTCTTTACGATCAGCTATAATTCTACCCAGAACGCCGGCAATTGTCCTGCTTTGCCGCATCAGCTCGTCAAATTGTTCCGGATACAGCGATTGTGCGCCGTCGGAAAGCGCCGCTTCCGGATTATTATGCACTTCTATCATTAAACCGTCCGCCCCGGCCGCTACGGACGCTCTGGCCATGGGCAGCACCTTGTCTCTGATACCCGTGCCGTGCGACGGATCGGAAATAATAGGAAGATGACTTAATTTTTTTATAATGGGAATAGCGCTGATGTCCAACGTATTACGCGTATATGTTTCGTAAGTACGAATACCACGTTCACAGAATATCAATTCATGATTACCGCCCGATAAAATATACTCAGCGGACATTAACCACTCTTTTATAGTCGCAGAAATACCGCGTTTTAGCATAATCGGCTTATCGGTTTTCCCCAAAGCTTTTAAAAATGAGAAATTTTGCATATTGCGCGCGCCAATCTGAAAAATATCCGTATATTTGTAAATCAAATCTATTTGATCTTTATCCATTACTTCCGTGATAACGAGCATACCGTATGTATCGGCAGCATTTCTGAGGATCTTAAGACCATCTTCTCCCATACCTTGAAACGCGTATGGCGAAGTGCGCGGTTTAAATGCTCCGCCGCGTAAAATTTTAGCGCCGGCTTTGGAAACGGTTTCCGCAATGGCAAATGTTTGCTCTTCAGATTCAACCGAACACGGTCCGGCCATTATGGCAAGTTCCGCGCCCCCTATTTCCACATCTTTAATTTTTATAACCGTATTTTCTTTTTTAAACTCCCGGCTAACGAGTTTATAGGGAGACGAAATGCGATAAGCGTCCGCCACCCCGGGCATAACCTGCATATCGCGTATATCCAATTTTAATGTATCTCCGATTACGCCGATTACCGTATGATCCACTCCTTTGGACTCATGAATCTCATATCCTTTATCACGCAGTTTTTCTTTTACATGAGAAATATCTTCCGCTTTTGCGTCGGAGCCAAAAATTATAACCATTTTCTATCTATTCCTTTTTTGAATTATAGCCATTATTATTAATTTAATATTTGCATGAATTTAATTTATGAATTATCAAGATAAAATGCATAAAAATATACCCTATTTTGATAAAAAAACGTATAATTCTTTTAATTTTGATCTAAATATGATTGAAGAATTATTACAGCGGCGAGCTGGTCTATTTTGGATTTGTTGCGGCTGGGTTTTTTACCCATTATTTTCAGGGAATCCCGCGCCATTTTTGAAGTAAGACGCTCATCCATTTTTATAACGGGTATATCAATTTCTTCTTCGATTTTGGCAATAATCCCCAAAACTTCTTCTGTTTTTTGAGAAGCGGCGCCTTTCATTGTCCAAGGAACGCCGATTACCAGTTTTTTTATATTATGCTCTTTTATGGCCGTTTTAAGCTGTTCCAAAAGATAATCGATATTTTTCCACGCCCACACGGCAAACGGATGCGCCAACATTCCAAGGGCATCGCTGACGGCAACGCCCGTGCGTTTTGTGCCAATATCGAGAGAGAGAATTTTTTCCATTAAATAACGTATTAGAAATGAATAGGCAAAAAATTTTAAAATGTAGATGAATAAACGATTATGTTTATTTATTATCATCCTTAAGCGGCTCTTTTAAAACGTCTTTTAATAACTTACCGGCTTTAAAATGCGTTTTTCTTCTTGCGGGGACATAAATAATTTCGCCTGTACGAGGATTCCTTGCTTTTGGTTTTGGACGCGTTTTTTTAACTTCAAATACGCCAAAATCCCTTATTTCAATCCTAATTTCGGGATCGGCCTCGCTTAAAATTTTTCTTAATATGGTAAAAACAGAGTCTACAAATCTCTCTGCCGTATACACTTTTTCACCTAACTCTTTGGCTACTCTTTTTGCAACATCCTTTTTAGTAACCGTATCCATCTAATACTCCTCCATTAAAAGGTGTTTTGGTCGTATTTGA
>CAYRJN010000027.1:0-26685 GCA_964424545.1 uncultured Calditrichaceae bacterium | reverse complement strand
TCTGAATTTATTAATTACAATAAAGATAAGATTTCAAAATATATAAATCAAGTTAAATCCGTATAAATATTAAAAATAGACAGTATTTTCAATCAAATGTACATAAATTTTATTTACATATAAATACGCTTTACAAAAATACAAAAGCAAAATGGACAAATATTGCTTCATATCACAAATATTCCAAAACTGTTAATTTTATTTACTTTACCAATCCTTTTAACTCATCAAGTTTTTTTAAAGCTTCCATGGGAGTCATATTGTTAATATCAATTCCCCTTAATTTTTTTTCTATGTGTGATGTCTCGTCCGGGGGCGGAAATAGACTAAGCTGGTTTGCGTTTATGCTGCGATTTTTTTGCCGTCTGGCCAATCGCGGTTTTTTGCTGTTTGGAGTAAGTTCATTTGCTTCAAGATTAGAAAGGATTTCTTTAGCCCTGCTGATTAACTCGTTCGGCAGGCCGGCCATTTGCGCCACATAGATACCATAGGAATTATCCGTTCCGCCTGGAATGATTTTGCGTAAAAACACTACTTGATCGCCCCATTCCTCCACCGCTACATTATAATTTTTTATTCGCGGATAAAGCAACGCCAATTCCGTAAGCTCATGATAATGCGTAGCAAATAGAGTTTTCGAAGCAACTTTTCGGTTATTATGAATATATTCCGCCACCGCCCAAGCGATTGAAAGACCGTCGAAAGTACTTGTTCCCCTACCGATTTCATCCAATAAAATAAGACTGTTCGGCGTAGCATTATTGAGAATATTAGCGGTTTCATTCATTTCAATCAAAAAGGTGCTTTCGCCGAGTGAAAGATTATCCGAAGCGCCCACTCTTGTAAAAATACGATCTACGACGCCTATCTGCGCTTTTTTAGCCGGCACAAAGGAACCTACTTGAGCCATTAGAACTATTAAGCCTACCTGCCGTAAAAAAGTGGATTTACCGGCCATGTTCGGTCCGGTTATTATCCAAACCTGTTCCTTATCGTTATCAAGTAGGGCGTCATTAGCGATAAAATCTTCTCCAGGCGGCAGATTTTTTTCGACTACAGGATGTCGTCCTTCAACAATATTCAACTTTCTTGAATTGTCCATTTGCGGCCGCACGTAGTCGTTTTCATAAGCTGCCACGGCAAAAGATAGGAAACAGTCCAATTCAGCAATCAAATAGCTGTTTTTTTGTATCGCTTCAATGTGACGACTAATTTCCTTACGTATATCAGTAAAAATATTATATTCGATGGCGTTTATTTTATCTTCCGCACCGAGGATTTTATCTTCCCACTCTTTTAGTTCCGGCGTTATATAACGTTCGGCATTAACCAAAGTCTGTTTTCGAATAAAATAATCGGGAACTTTATCTTTGTGCACATTGGTCACTTCCAAATAATAACCGAAAACTTTATTGTAATTTATTTTCAATGAGCCGATGCCTGTTTTTTCCCGTTCAGTATGCTGATAATTCATCAACCAATCTTTACCTGTTTCGGCAACTTTGCGCAGCTCGTCCAACTCGGCGTTAAAGCCCTTGCGGATTATGCCGCCCTCCTGAATGGTAAAGGGCGGATTTTCTACAATTGCCGCCTCTAATAAATCGGTCAGCTTTTTAAGTAAATTAATATCCTTAAATTTTATTGTTAATTTCTCAAGTGTGCTGTTTTCAATGATATCCTTAACCGGCGATAAAATTTGCAAAGATTGCTTCAGATTTAGGGCATCTTTGGCATTCGCTCTTGCGGATACCAATTTACCAAGTAGCCGCTCCATATCAAACATACCTTTAAGCTGTTCTATTAATTTAGCGCGGATTGTTTTTTCGTTAAACAGCTCTTGCACAACATCAAGGCGTTCATTTATTTCCTCTAAGTTTAACAACGGTTGTTGTAGCCATTGTCTTAATAACCTGGCGCCCATGGATGTGGAGGTGAAATTTAACACACTGAGCAGCGTTTTACCCGTACTGTCAAATGCAATGGATTGCGAAATTTCCAAATTGCGTCGAGTGGATTCATCGAGATTCATAAAACCGGACAGATTCACCGTATAAATACGTACAAAATGCTCTAATTTTGTTTTATAATTCTCTTGTAAATAATGTATTATAGCGCCGGCGGCAATGATGCCACTGTCCATTTCATCGCAGCCGAATCCTTTAAGAGAATGTGTTTGAAATTGTTCAAGCAAAATACTATAGGCATAATCTCGGTTATATATCCATTGATCGCGTTTGGTAAAAATGGCGTTAACGCCGCTGCGTACAATTGATTGTAATGCGTCGTTTTGATTCTCGGCAACCAATATCTCTTTGGGTTGATAGCGCAACAATTGGTCGAGCAGATTTCCTTTTTTAACTTCAGCGACATGAAACATACCTGTTGAGACATCGGCAACCGCCAGACCACACATTTCGTCGTTCAAATAGATGGAAAGGAGAAAATTATTAGCGTTACTGTCAAGCAGTTTATCCGAAAGCGTCGCTCCGGGCGAGGCAATTTCCACGACTTCCCGCTTAACGATTCCTTTTGCCAATTTGGGGTCTTCCACTTGCTCGCAGATTGCCACACGAAGTCCGGCTTGAAGCAATTTGGGCAGATAATTATCCAAAGCGTGATACGGGAATCCGGCTAACGGCACTTCTGCCGATTTACCGTGAGAGCGTTTGGTTAAAGCAATACCTATTGTTTTGGATAGTTTTTTAGCATCTTCATAAAAGGTTTCATAAAAATCGCCCATGCGGTACAGCAGTAAAACATCTTTATACTCAGCTTTTATTTTCAGATATTGCTCCATTAACGGAGTCGTTTTTGTCGATTTATTTTTCATATGGCATTTTATTGTTTTTATTGAAGGTTATGAATATTAAATTGCGCTAACGGGCAGGCTGAAATAAAAATTACTTCCTTTACCGATTTTGCTTTCCACTCCGATTTCACCTTTATGTAGTTTAATAATTTCTTTACAGATTGCCAAACCAAGGCCGGTACCTTTAAGAGAGGCGTCTTTCCCTGCTTCCGTCTGTTCATATTTGTTAAATACTTTTCCAAGCTCGTCTTCCGCTATGCCCACACCGGAATCGATGACATAAACATAGACAAATTTTTTCACATCGACGCTGTTATTTTGTTTCTTTTCGAGCAAGCGTGTTTTGACCGTAACCGTACCGCCTTCATCGGTAAATTTAAGCGCATTGCTGAAAAAATTGGTAAGAACCTGTTCAATACGATCGGCGTCAAAACGAAGCAAGGGAATTTTATCGCTTAAATCAAGCTTGAGTGTAATATTTTTTTTATCCGCCAGAACTTTTTGATCCCGATAAACTTCTTCTACAATTTGCGTAATAGAATTGATTTCCGTTCTAATTTTAAATTTTCCCACTTCCATTCTCGAAGCAATTAAAAAATTATCGATTAATTTTAATACTTTATATACATTTTCTTTGGCAATCATAAGCATATCGGCCTGCTCCGCCGTCACTTTTCCGATTACTTCGGTACGCACAATATCGATGTATCCTTGGATAATATTGAGCGGCGAACGTAAATCGTGCACAATCATCGAATAAAAGTCGGCTTTTAACTGCTCCATCCGTTTTTGCGGACGCAAATCAGCCAGCACGCCGAGAAATCCGAAATCGCCCTCGGAAAAAGGATAGCGTGTCAGATATATCTTGAATGGGACCGTTTCGCCTTGCAGAGAAACAAGTTCCACTTCACAACTTATTTCACCCACCCGATTGATCTTTTCATTATCCAAAACCGTTTCAACTGCATCCTTTAGCGCTTCCCGCGTTTTATCAGAGCTCATTTCAAAAATTGTATTCCCGCCGAGCGAATCAGGCGAATCCAATTGTAATATATTAATCAGGCTTTTATTAATATAATTTATACTCCCCCGAGCGTCGCAGGTAATTAATCCGGTTATCATACTTTCCGCAAGCAGCCGATACTCCTCTTCCGATTTTTTCAAGTTCGAAAACAGAAGAGCGTTTTCCAAAACAACCGCCGCTTGATTTGCAAAATATTCCACATTGCGAATTTTACTAACGGAAGGGCGTAAACGATCAACGGGATCATTCAGAACAATTACGCCTAATTCGCGTCCTTTGCTCACAACCGGCACAAACAACCAATCTGCATCATTCCATTCGCCGCCGCCGCTTTCGGCAAAATTACTTTCATTTTCCGCGTTATCGTTTTCATCCAGAAAATGATCATAAAAAAAAGAATTGCTTATGGGAATAGATTTGCTTTTTAACCTCCTATATAGCGTGGTATCTACTCCTTGGTTTAATTTATTATAACGCTCCTTGCCAATTCCCAATACCGATATAGTTTCAAATTTTCTACTGTTGGGTATTTTGCGTTCAAAGACCACAACATTCCAACCTAAGGTGCGGCGTATGGAAATGTTTATTTTTTCCAACAGCTCATTCGAGTCGCTTTCAAGCGTAAGCTCTTTTCCCAATTCAAGGATTTTGTCTAACTGCTTAATAGTGGTTTTAGCATTTTTAACCAATCGTTTTTCATTTATTTTATTAATAGCACGATCTATATAGACTTGCGCTTCGTTAACGGATTGATTGTCTATTCCGCTGTTTTGGCCGTTATAGCCAAATAGTAAAATACCATGTAATGATGATTCGTTTTTTACTTTAAATAGTATAAAATTATCATACGCTCCGATGCTTTCTTCGATCAAAGGAAAAAGTTTGATCTCATCCAGTTGTTTTAAATTAAGTTTAATACTCGAGCGGTCTGTTTTGATTAACGTATCAAAGGCGGGATTTTGTCTCAAAAGAAAAATTGGCGCTTTACCTTCTTGCTGATAATTGACAGAACCATCATGTTTTTTAAAAAATTTCAAATAGAAAAAATGAAACCCTTCGTTGTATGATAAATAAATAACCGCTTCGGCGTTTAAATTTTCTATTAAAATATCGCCTAAATTTTCAATTATTTGGTTTTCATCTTCGCCGATGGGAATGTTTTGAACGTTAATATTATCCATATTTGTACGATATGAGTTTTTTTATTTATTTTTATGCGTTAATTTAAAGTATCGGAATTTCAGAGAAATAAGATATTTCAGATATTTTCAGTGTTCTCGTTGTAATATTCTAAATTTTACATAGACTAATGTCACTTATTATTTCTATCAAATAATAAAGCAATGCCTTCCAGACTTAAATTGGAATCAACGGCATTGATCATTTTAGATTGCAATGATATTACTTTAGCCAATCCGCCGGTGGCAACGACCTTAACGTTTCTGCCGAGTTCTTTAGCAATAGCTTTTATCATTGATTCCACCATAAATACCGTTCCCGTCACAATACCGATTTGCATGCTTTCTTCCGTTGTTTTTCCTATGGCTTTTTGCGGAAACTGCAATTCTATCTCAGGCAGTTTTGCCGCTTTAAGATGCAAAGATTTTATTGATGTTTCTATGCCCGGCGATATAACGCCACCGAGATAATCGCCCTTTGTATCAATACAATCAAAAGTTGTTGCTGTTCCAAATCCAAAATAATCAGCGGAGAACCGTATTTTTGTATTCCCGCAGCCGTATTGCAAAGCCTGTCGGCGCCGACCGTTGAGGGGTCATGATATTCTATATTAAAGCCCAAATCTATGCGGCTATTAATTATAAAGGGCGTTTTTTTAATATAACGTTCGCTCATCTGAACATAAATAGACGTTAAATAAGGGACTACCGAAGATATACTGACGCCGTCTATACTTTTTATATCTATCCGATCGTTATCAAAGAACGACATTAAAAGCATTCCTATTTCGTCCTCCGTCCTGGCCAAGCCGGATGTAATACGCCAATGATTATGAACATGCGTTCCATTCATCAAGCCGAAAACCGTATGTGTATTACCGATATCAATTGCGAGAAGCATCAAAATTCCTTTTTTTATTCCGTAAAACAGGCTGCTATAAATAATCCAATGAGCCGGAAATTAATTTTCGCTTTTTGTCTTCAATGCGGTAAATTAAAAATCCATCCTCCGCCACATCATCGAAAACAGCTTTTATTTTGCCTTCTCTCGGCGTTTCTATAATAATTTCCGAGCCGATGCCGAAACAGTTTTTCTTCCAGCTTTCCACAACACCTTCATAATTGGTGCGTTCCAATTTTATGTATTTTTTTTCAAAATTATTGATAAGTTTTATGATAACATCATTAATATCAATATATTGTCCGCCTAATATTTCGGATAATGAAACAGCTTTTTGACGTAATTCTTCTGGAAATTCATCTTGACGGACATTGATATTAATGCCGATTCCGATTATTAAAGCTTCAATTTTCTTCCCTTGCAAAATTGACTGCGTTAATATCCCTGCAATCTTTCTTCGTTGATATAGAATATCATTCGGCCATTTTGCCTCAAAAGATAATTTTTTTCTCTTATGATCTTCAAGATAATCGCTTAAACTGCAAATTATAATATCAGCGACAGCAAGAACAATTTTTTGGCCGACTTCAATGTCTCTCTCCGGTCGTAAAATTATACTTGCCAGAATATTTTTACCTGTCGGCGAAAACCAGCTCTTTCCTGTTCGCCCTTTACCTGCGGTCTGAAAATCCGCACCGATTATCGTACCTTCCGGCGCACCTTTTTTTGCAAGCTCCATGGCATAATCATTTGTTGATTCCAATTTCGGATACCAATAAATATTTTGCCCGATTATTATAGATGACACGCCGGACTTAATTTTTTTAATATCAATCATTTTTTCTCGCTTTATTTTAAAAAGATTATTTTATGCTATTTATATGTTATTTCAAGCGATCATATTTTATCCGCAGCACCCCTATAATTCTTCGATATTCCTGCATAAATATACTTTACAATACTTTTTTAATAAATTTTCCAGTCTATTGTATCCCCTTCTTTTATCTGAAAACTATCTGTAAATCCGGCATTAACTTCCACCACATAACGAGCAGGCAATACGGAGGAGTATGATTGTAATGTAAACGGTTTTGTATTTTTTCGAATTTTCACGATTTTTTTATCTTTATCTATAAAAATCATATCAAGAGGCAAGGGCGTATTTTTCATCCAAAAATAGCGGATGTCATCATCATTAAATATAAACAACATACCTTGACTAAACGGTAATTTTTTCCGAAACATTAGACCGAAAGACCGGGAATAATCGTCGGAAGCAATTTCGATGGCAATGCGCGTTATTTCTCTTTTATCGTTACCATAGAAAACGAGCTCGCCTTGCCGAAGATGGTATTCATTTTTATTTTTTTCTATGACATTTTCTTCTTTTACGGCATATTCTTTTTTTTCGGCAGTTTTTTCGCAGCCGATTAAAAAAGCCGCTGTAGCCATTAGGATTATAATTATAATCTTATTCGTAAAGTTCTTTTTCATTCCGTTTCTTTCAACTTTCATCATCGGTTACGGGCCAGATAAATTCGCCTTTTTCTAAAAATGCGCTAATTTGTTCTACAGTCTGTTCGGATTTTCTGATAACCGCTTCCGCTGTGTTAAAAGCGTTATGCGGCGTTAATATTACATTATCCCTTTGTGAAAGCTCCAAAACGGCACTAACCTCTCTATTATCGCTTTTTCTGTTTTCACGCAGCGCAATGGCAAGGATACTTTCGTAATTATAGACATCCATGGCAATTCCCGACAGTTTATTCTCGTCAAGAAGTTTTAGCAGATCGGCGGCCGGCGATAGTTCTCCTCTCGAAACATTAATAAAAAGAGTCCCTTGATTGCAATTTTTTAATGCATCATAATCAAAATAAGCACGATTTTTCTTGGTCAAGTTCATAGCGCAAACGATGATATCGGCAACTTCCAATCCGTCATTCAAATCGACATAGGCAACGTCCGAGTGTCGCTTAACAATATCTACGCCGAGAACGTTCATTTCCAGTCCGCGTCCGATTTTTACAATTTCATAGCCGATATTGCCTACACCGACCACAAGGAGTGTTTTGCCTTTTGTCTCTAAACCGGTCAAACCGTCCCGTTTGAATACGCCAAATTGACGCATTTGCAAGGTTAACTTTCTCAATAGAGCCATCCATAGCAGCAAGGCTTGTTCGGCTACCGCCCGATTACAATACAACGGTAAATAGCCTGCGGGAATTTCAATACCGCTTTTTTGACGATATTCCAAAATATGATTGTATCCTGTGCTGCGCGTAACGATAGCCTTTAATTTTTTCGCCCAAAATTTTGGTATATCCGATTGTGTGCGCGTACTGATTATTTTAGACGGCGGGTTCACTATGCCGCTTTCCTGAATGGTTTTCCATGTGAATCCTGCTGAAAATTTATCGCCGATAAATCGCTTCAATTCTTTTTCTTCTTCTTCAAAAGCCTCAAAAAAATAGACGTCGTAGCTGTCCAACAGGTATGTATCTCCTTTTTGTTATAATAGGCGCTAAATATCCTTTATCACATCAAGATAATCTTTGTAAGGAATAGCCGTCAGGTTTACCGCGTTCATCGCCCCTTTAGACATGGTAATCATGGCCACTTTTGCAGCGGCTTTTTCGTCGGGCGCTTCGTAAATATCCATAAAATCATATTCGCCGAGCAAAGCATAATGTTCTTTCCAGTGAACTTCAGGACATTTTTCCTTCAGCGTGCTCAACCAGTCTCTGCCAATCGTACGTCTCGTTTCCGAATCACTGAAGTTCCCTGGCGATAATTTCGAAAGTAAAACATAAGTAGGCATAGCAACCTCCCTTTCTGTTAATAATACTTTATTGGAATTTATTTTCCGATTGTATTTATTAAACGTCTTACGGCTAGAACCGCGGGAATAGCGCCTTTAATTACTTCCGTCTTTAATTGATTGTAGTTATAGTCCACAGATTTATCTGCAAAGAACATGCGTCTAATTTCATGATTCAACAATGCGTCAAACCATTCGGCGCGTTGCCGTTCTCTATTTCGTTTAATTTCCTTATTCTTATTTCCTAACTTACGAAATTTCATTACGATATGCCAAATTTCCTTTATGCCATATCCCGTTACGGCGGAACAGGGGACAACATTACTATACCACCATGATTTCGTCGGCTGTAATAATTGCAGGGCATTTTTAACGATAGTTACGGAAGAAAGCGCCCTTTGAGTGTTCTCGCCGTCCGCTTTGTTGATAACGATGAGATCGGCCAGTTCAATAATTCCTTTTTTAATGCCTTGCAATTCATCGCCGGCGCCCGCGATTTGCAGCAACATAAAAAAATCAACCATAGAGCGAACAGCCAATTCATTTTGCCCTACGCCAACCGTTTCCACCAAAATAATATTATATCCGGCAGCCTCGCATAATAGTATGGCCTCGCGCGTTTTTCGGGCTACGCCGCCTAAAGCTCGTCCGCTTGGCGAAGGACGAATAAAACTGTTTTGCGATACGGATAATTTTTCCATACGCGTTTTATCGCCGAGTATGCTACCGCCGCTTATGCGACTGCTCGGATCAACGGAAAGAACGGCAACTTTGAAATCTTTTTCGATTAAATAACAACCGAAACGATCGATAAACGTGCTCTTACCTACTCCTGGCGGACCCGTTATTCCGATACGAAGGGATTCTCCGCCGAAGGGCATTATTTTTAGTAATAACTCTTCTGCCGCTTTTTTCTGTTTTGGGGCGTTGCTTTCGATAAGCGTTAACGCTCTGCCTAATACAACTCTATCTCCTTTTAAAATTCCGTTATAATAATCATTAATGCTTAATTTATCGTTCATTTCTCAGGGCCGAATTTATGTTTATTTAGTTTTTCAGTTAAATTTTAACGAGCAAAATATTTATACAGACAGAAGTCCTATTTCTGTAATGATTATTTTGTAAGTAATTTTTTTATAATGGCTTTTGCCGCTTCCGGAATAGCTGTTCCCGGACCAAATATGGCGCTCACGCCGTTCTTATAAAGAAACCTATAATCTTTTTCCGGAATAACGCCGCCTGCCACAATTAAAATATCGTCGCGTCCGATCTTTTTTAGCGCTTCCGTCAACTGCGGAAGCAACGTTTTATGTCCGCCGGCAAGAGAACTTACGCCGATTATATGCACATCATTTTCAGCCGCCTGACGGGCGACTTCCGCCGGCGTTCGGAACAAAGGGCCGATATCCACATCAAAACCCATATCTGCAAATGCCGTGGCAATTACTTTGGCACCGCGATCATGGCCGTCCTGCCCCATTTTGGCAACCAATATTCTTGGCCTTCGTCCCTCTTCTTCTTCAAAATCCTTTACCAATTTCAAGATTTCATTCATTTTATCTCCCTGAGAAAATGCGCTCCTGTAGACCCCGCTGATAATTTTATCCGGCGCACGATAACGTCCGACTACTTTTTCCAACGCATAGGATATCTCGCCGAGCGTAGCTTTTGCTCTGGCCGCTTTTACAGAGAGTTCGAGTAAATTCCCTTTTCCCGATTTTGCCGCGGCGCTTAAATCGGTTAGCATTTTTTGGGTTATTTTTTCATTTCGTGAAGCGCGTAATTGTCGCAGCCGCTCAATCTGTTTATTCAACACTTCCCGATTATCCACCCTCCGTGTTTCAATCTCATCCTCATGCGCCGCTTTAAAACGATTTACGCCGACAACTATATCCTCTCCGCAATCAATTTTGGCCTGCCTGACCGCTGCGGACTCTTCGATACGCATTTTTGGCAGGCCGCTGTCTATCGCTTTGGCCATTCCTCCCAATTTTTCTATTTCGGCAATATGCGACCAAGCTTTACGCGCCAATTCTTGCGTTAGATTTTCGATAACGTACGAACCTCCCCAAGGATCAATCGTTTTACATATATCGCTTTCTTGTTGCAAATAGAGCTGCGTATTGCGGGCAATACGCGCCGAAAAATTGCTGGGCAAGGCAATAGCCTCATCGAGTGAATTGGTATGCAGCGATTGCGTTTGTCCCATAACAGCCGCCATCGCTTCAATCGTCGTTCTGGCGATATTATTATACGGATCCTGTGCGGTTAAGCTCCAACCTGAAGTTTGGCAATGTGTGCGTAAAGCCATCGATTTATCATTTTGGGGATTAAACGATTTCACTATTTTTGCCCACAAAAGCCGCGCTGCCCGCAATTTGGCAATCTCCGTCAAAAAATCCATTCCGATTCCCCAAAAAAAAGAGATGCGCGGCGCAAAACTATCAATATCCAGCCCGCTACGAATACCGCTGCGCAGATATTCCAAGGCGTCGGACATGGTGTACCCTAATTCGAGATCGGCTGTCGCTCCGGCTTCATGCATGTGATATCCGGAAATGCTGATACTGTTAAATCGCGGCATATGTTCTGCCGTATAGGTAAAAATATCGCCGATAATGCGCATGGAAAAATCCGGGGGATAAATATAGGTATTACGCACCATATACTCTTTTAAAATATCGTTTTGAATCGTCCCGCTCAACAATTCGGGATAAACGCCTTGTTCTTCGGCAGCTACGATATAAAAGGCCATTACCGGCAACACGGCGCCGTTCATCGTCATCGAAACGGACATTTTGTCCAAGGGGATTCCCTCAAATAAAATCTTCATATCAAGAACCGAATCAACAGCAACTCCGGCCATACCCACATCGCCAGTTACGCGCGGATGATCGGAATCATACCCTCGATGAGTGGCCAAATCAAAAGCGATGGAGAGCCCTTTTTGTCCCTCTTTTAAATTACGATGATAAAAAGCATTGCTCTCTTCCGCCGTTGAAAATCCGGCGTACTGTCGGATTGTCCATGGACGACCAACATACATAGTGGGATATGGTCCCCGAATGTACGGCGGTAACCCCGGGAGATAATCGCAAAATTCGGGACGTTCCTTCTTAGGTATTGATTCCGTCATGTTTTTATCAAGTTCTATATTTACAAAATCAGGATGCTTTCTCATTAACTGCCTTTTTCTGCATATTATTCTTCAATCAATTTTTCCAAGCATGTCGGATTAAGCGGCGCCTGTGCCGTTAACATGTTTTTTCCCCTTTGCCAATATAATTCGGTCAACGATTTATTCGAACACAATACCTGTTCCAATTTATCTAAAGCGTTAAATGTGATTCGTTGAAGCGATCTGTTAAATTTCAATGAACCGTTTTCCCGATTTTTAAGGGCAATGTTTTTATCGCTTTTACGATAGACATTAGAACCAATAATTTTATCTATAATGTTACTAAGGCGTTCCTTGCGCAGATTTAGCGTCTTTTTTATATCGTTGCGAATTACGCCTTTTCTTAGCGCCCTATAATATCCGCCTATATTTTCAATTTTTTGAAACAATTGCCAGCTTTTTTGCGACAGCTCGGATTGTAAATTTTCCATAAAAAAAGAACCATCTATAGATCCGTTAAAATCATGTTTTCTATTTTCGCTTTCATATTTTAAAATCAGGGGAATGTTGCGCGCCATACGTCGAGAAAAATCATTCGGCCGCATAAAATCATGCGCCGCAAAAAGATCGCACCCACCGACTGCCGCCGAAACAGCTTGCAGCGTAAAACGAATAAGATTATTATGCGGTTCAATTACGCTCATTTCACGCCAAGACGTATGACAATATATCTCCATTTCACTATCGCCGCCAAAGGCCGCTATAAGATTCTTCCATAAAAGCCGCAACGCACGCAATTTG
This sequence comes from uncultured Calditrichaceae bacterium, assembly GCA_964424545.1. Lineage (GTDB taxonomy): Bacteria > Calditrichota > Calditrichia > Calditrichales > Calditrichaceae > JAUVIB01. Next base: position 14,036 of record CAYRJN010000027.1, on the reverse strand, counting down.
GCAATATTCATGTAAAAATCCGAAGAGAGAGACAACTCAATTTGAAATCGCTTGGCTATTTCATCAATATTAAGCCCCCTGTCAAGCAATGCCCTGATATATTCTGCAGCGGTTGCCATTGAAAATGCTACTTCCTGCACAGCCGAAGCGCCGGCGTTATGCAAATAAGCAGCATTAACGCCGATTGATTTCAATTCCGGTATACTTTCCGCCGCCCACGATACGGTTGCGGTCATCTCGTCATAAAACGCATCTAAATCGAGTTTGTAACCGTAACGACCTACAATCCACAATGGATCATTGACAACGGCGCCTTTAACGCTTTTAAGATCGAATTGATTTTGTTCGACAAAACGTTTAAGGAATACATTGAACGCCGATCCGCATAAGCCTGCTTTTATATTAAGATTGTAACGAGAAATATCTACATCTTGCAAGCATTGAGAAAATTGTTGATAATTATCGATAATTACGCCTTCATGCAGAGAAGTTTTGAAATCGTTGCGCCCAAAAAGAGTTTGAGGATGTAAACTCAAATCAATTGAATCCGCACCTCCTATTACGGCCTCTTTTATGATTCCGTTAACATCCCTTGGCGCTCCTTCGTTAATCCTTTGACAAACTAAGAACCCTCTGTTATCATTTGTAGGGAAATCAGGACTTTCTTGTGTATTATCCTCTCTTGTGTAGAGAGGCTTTACGTTAATATTCTCATAAGGATAGGTTTTTTGCGAAAGAGCAGATTTATTGATCATTTTAGCGAGCGTTTCCCATTCTTTTAAAGATGGAAAAGAAAAATCCTCTTTAAAAGACAAGGAATTATCCAATAGACCACCCATTATTCGCTCTCTTTTACCAACTTTAGTAAAGGCTGATTTATCTCTACCGTTTGTTTTTCTTTGACCGCTATTTCGTTTACCCGACAGGCGCAGGTCGCTTTGATAATATTTTCCATTTTCATCGCTTCGAGGATCAGCAACGGTGCACCCGCTTCGACAACACATCCTTCCTGTGCAATAATTTTAATTACCAATCCGGGAATCGGCGCCTTGATTATTTGTATTTGCGGAACGGCAGTAACATTTTTAAATAATTTCTTTATTTTTCGTTGATGTTCATCTTCTACCGCCAAAATAAAATGATTATTATCAACTTGTAAGTGGTGGTTCGTCTCGTTTCTGATATGATGTAAAGTATAGGATTTATTATTTAACAGTAATGAATAACGTCTGCCGCCTAACTCCAGCAAATCGTATTGGTATTCGTTATCGTTAACCAGAATACGATTTTCCAAATTATCGTTCAGGTCAATTTCAAATTCGCTGTTTGCGCTGTTTACGTATATCTTCATGGTTATCTCAACATTTTTTTACGTTTTATAATTTTCCACATTGATACGTTATTGACTTTCCCCTTTGAGCTATTGACCCTTTGCTTATTTTCATCGCTTAAAGCGGCGCCGATAACGGCGGGTAAAAGCAATTTATTGTTTTCTTTTTGCAGTTGAATAATTTGTTCGTCAATAAAGCCGGTATTGTATTCACCGTTTCTAAACTTTTCATTTTCCATAACACGAATTAAAAAAGGTATATTGCTTTGGATTCCGCAAATTTCATACTCCTGTAATGCACGCAACATACGATTGACCGCTTGTTCTCTGTCAAGTCCCCAAGCAATCAATTTGGAGATCATGGGATCATAGAAGAGCGAAATTTCATTGCCTTGAGCTACGCCGCTGTCTTCTCGGATGCCCGGGCCATCTGCAGGACGTAAAAAAGTTATTTTCCCAGGCGAAGGGGCAAAATTATTATGAAAATCTTCGGCATAAATACGGCATTCAATGGCGTGCCCCCAGAATTTTTTCAAATTTTCTTTTCGATTTAATTTTTTACCATAAGCGATTAATATCTGCTCGCGCACCAAATCCATACCGCTGACCAGCTCCGTTACGGGATGCTCCACCTGCAAGCGGGTGTTCATTTCCAAAAAATAAAAATGACGATCTTTATCCACAAGAAATTCCACCGTACCGGCGTTAACATAATTGCAGGCCTTCGCTGCATTGACGGCAGCTTGTCCCATTTTACGTCGTAATTCATCATCTAACAAAACAGAAGGCGACTCTTCCACCACTTTTTGATGACGTCGTTGAATAGAACAATCTCGTTCGCCAAGATGAATTATATTGCCGTAGCCGTCGGCCAAAATTTGAAATTCTATATGATGGGGTTCTTCCACGAATTTTTCAAGATAAACAGATTCGTCGTTAAAGGCCGCTTTTGCTTCGCGGATGGCCGCTTGCAGCGCTTCCTCAAATTCATCTTCTTTTTTTACAAGACGCATCCCTTTTCCGCCGCCGCCCGCCGCCGCCTTTATCAATATCGGATATCCGATTTCCGCAGCAATTATTTTTGCTTCTGCGGCGTTCTTAACGGCTTCTTCCGTACCGGGCACCACCGGCACGTTTTCGGTGATCATTTTTTTTCGAGCCGCCGTTTTGTTGCCCATCAAACGAATAGATTCGACTGGCGGCCCGATAAAAATTAAACCGTTATTTAAAACCTTTTCGGCAAAATCGGCATTTTCCGAAAGGAAACCGTATCCCGGATGGATGGCATCGGCGCCGCATTTACGAGCTATATCCAATATTATATCGCCGCGTAAATAACTTTCCTGCGACGTAACGCCGCCAAGAGCGTAGGCCTCGTCGGCAAATAAGACAAAAGGACTGCTACGGTCGACATAGGAATAAACAGCCGCTGTGGCGATACCCATTTCGCGGCAGCTGCGCATAATGCGTAACGCAATCTCTCCGCGATTGGCGACCAATATTTTTTTTATTTTCATAAACAATGTCTCAATTATGGTCAATATATATAACGCACATAATGCAATATGAAAATATAAGTTTACATTTATTTTAAATCAATATTTTTTGGATATTATATGATTTTGAGATTTCTTTAAACGCATCGATTAAATAAGCACAAACCTCTCATCTCGACTGAAGTTCCGATGTTTTCTATCGGAGCCGAATGGAAAAATCTTAAATGGTTTCTATTTTCATATAGCGAACGAACGATTATAGAATTGTTTTCCATTTAAGACTTCTCAACTTCGCCAATGCAACATCCCGGTATATTAGGGAAACGACAAGGGATTGACTATATTGGAAAAAGTACTAAAAATATAACTATTTTCCCTTGATCCATAAAAACTTCGATTAAATATCAAGGGGATAAAAAAAAGCCTCCGGATAAATCTCCGAAGGCTTTTCCTTTACTGCCATTGTACTTTTATTTTTTATCGTCGTCGACTACTTCGTAATCGGCGTCTTCGACTTTAGCGTCTTCTTGAGGTTCGCTTTCGGCTCCTGCTGCATTACCGGTAGCACCGCCCATTGGATCGGCCTGAGCGCCTGCGCCGGGTTGTCCCTGAGCGCCGGATTGCGCGTACATTTTCTGCGCCGCTTCGTTCCATGCACTGTTAACCGCATCCATAGCTGATTTCATCTCATTAATATCGCTGCCTTTCTGCGCCTCTTTGAGACGTCCGAGAGCCGTTTCGATTTTTGATTTATCTTCATCGCTGATTTTATCTTTCATATCATTGAGTTGTTTCTCCGTTTGATAAACCAAATTATCGGCCTGATTTTTAGTCTCAATTTCTTCTTTGACGCGCTTATCTTCGGCCGCATGAGCCTGAGCTTCTTTTTTCATTTTTTCTATTTCGGCTTCGCTTAACCCGCTGGAAGCTTCGATGCGGATGCTCTGCTCTTTTCCGCTGGCTTTATCTTTAGCCGAAACATTTAATATTCCGTTCGCGTCAACGTCAAAGGTAACCTCTACCTGAGGAATGCCGCGCGGAGCGGGCGGTATGCCATCTAATATAAACTTACCAAGCGTTCTGTTATCGGCCGCCATGGGGCGTTCGCCCTGCAATACATGTATTTCAACCGACGTCTGATTATCGGCCGCCGTTGAAAATATTTCCGTTTTCTTGCTCGGAATAGTCGTATTGGCTTCTATCAACTTTGTTGATACGCCTCCGAGTGTTTCAATGCCGAGCGAAAGCGGAATAACGTCAAGCAGCAGAACGTCTTTAACGTCTCCGGCCAACACACCGCCCTGAATAGCTGCGCCAACCGCTACAACTTCGTCGGGATTGACACTTTTATTCGGTTCTTTACCAAAGAAAGATTTAACGATTTCCTGAATTTTCGGAATTCGCGTAGAACCGCCGACAAGAATCACTTCGTCAATATTCGAAGCATTTAATCCGGCATCTTTTAAGGCCAGTTTGCAAGGTTCGATTGTTCTCTGCACTAAATCATCAACCAACTGCTCAAATTTTGAACGGGTCAAGCTGATATTCAAATGCTTAGGTCCCGATTCCGTCGCCGTGATAAACGGCAGATTTACATCGGTTTGCATTGACGAAGAAAGTTCGATTTTAGCTTTTTCTGCCGCTTCTTTTAGTCTTTGCAAGGCCATCGGATCTTTTTTCAGGTCTACGCCTTCCTGTTTCTGAAATTCGTCGGCCAGATAATCGATTATTCTTTGATCGAAGTCGTCGCCGCCGAGATGCGTATCCCCGTTGGTAGATTTAACTTCAAATACGCCGTCCCCGATCTCTAAGATTGATATATCGAAAGTACCACCGCCAAGATCAAAAACAGCGATTTTTTCTTCTTTTTTATTATCCAAGCCATAAGCCAGAGACGCGGCAGTCGGTTCGTTAATGATCCGTTTTACATCCAAACCGGCAATCTGACCGGCGTCTTTAGTCGCTTGACGCTGCGCATCGTTAAAATAGGCCGGAACGGTAATTACCGCTTCCGTAACCTTTTCACCGAGATAATCTTCGGCCGTCTGTTTCATTTTTTGCAATATCATGGCCGATAATTCCGGTGGCGTATACTTTTTATCACCCACGTCCACCGTTACGACATCATTGGAGCCTTTTTCAATTTTATATGGAACCTCGGAAATTTCATTTCGGACTTCATTATAAAATCGTCCCATGAATCGCTTAATTGAAAAAATTGTATTTTCAGGATTAGTAACCGCCTGACGCTTAGCCGGCGCGCCTACCAATCTCTCTCCTTTTTTAGTAAATGCTATTACGGACGGCGTTGTTCTCGCACCTTCCGCATTAGGAATAACAACCGCTTCCCCGCCTTCCATAACGGCAACAACAGAATTGGTTGTTCCCAAATCTATTCCAATTATTTTACCCATTTTAATCTCCTCCTTTTCAAATGTATTTTTTTGCTTTTTGCCTTTACTTCTGCAATTCCCGTGCCAATACTAAATATTATTTTGAATTTATTATCGGAAACGTTATCCTAAAACGGCGTTAGAGCTCCTTCTACATATTCTTATCTAATTATAATACAATTAGTTATACATATATTTTTATTCATATTATATTAAGACCGTGTTGATTGAATATCTCCCTCTATCAGACGTAACATTAATAAAAAATCTATAAGAATATCTTATAAATTGCGCCATAGTGACAGTATGACTGATTAAATGACATAAAAAATGCCGCTTTAAAAAGCGGCATTCTATTTAATTTTTTATTTTAAGAATCTTACTTTTCTTCTTTCGGGATTTGTATAAATACCAGGCGATCAAAAATATCGCCGCGCATTTTCCTACGCACTTTCATTCTTACAACATCTTCCGCTTTATATTCGCTTATTTTGTCATAAAAATCGGAAACGGATTCTATCTCTTTACCGCCGACATTATAAATTACATCTCCCTGACTCAATCCGCCTTCTTCGGCAGCGCTTCGATGTTCAACGCCAATAACAACAACACCGTTTTTTAGATCAAGTTCATTGAGTTGGTTATCGCTTAGATCTTTCACTTTTAGTCCGATATTTGCAACCGCTTTTGATTCTTTGGTCTTTTTGGATTTACCACTGACAGTAGTTTGTCCGCTGCGGCTTTGCAATACGGCGTCTATTGTTTTAATTTTCCCGTCTCTCCAGATTTCCAGTTCAACCTTGTCGCCCGGATTATATGTACCTACCTTAGCTTGTAGTTCATTGGATTTGTTAACTTCTTTGCCGTTTACCTTCAGTACAACGTCTCCTGCTTTAATGCCCGCTTTATCTGCGGCGCCGTCGGGAATAACACTGGAGATAAATACGCCTTTCGGTTTATCCAATCCGACGCCTTTAGCTTTAATTGGATCCATATTTTCAATATATACACCCAAATACCCTCTTCGTACTTCACCGTATTTCAACAGATCGTCAACCACGCTTTTAGCGATATTTATAGGCACGGCAAAACCGTAACCAACATATTGACCTGTTCCGCTGGCAATAGCCGTATTAATTCCGATAACTTCGCCTTTAATATTGACCAAAGCGCCGCCGCTGTTGCCCGGATTAATGGCCGCATCGGTTTGAATAAAATCTTCAATTCCAGAAAGATTGTTTTTGCTGCGAATAATATTAACGCCTCGTCCCAAGGCGCTTACAATACCGGCCGTAACCGTAGAGGTTAAGTTTAAAGGATTTCCAATGGCCAAAACCCACTCGCCGATTTGTACGTTTTCGGAATTGCCGAGTACGGCGGCGGGTAAATCTTTAGCGTCGATTTTTATCAATGCCACTTCAGTCGTCGGATCCGTTCCGATTAATTTTGCTTTATATTCGGAATTATCAACTAATTTAACCGTTAATTCATCGGCATCGTTTACTACATGATTATTGGTTAATATATAACCGTCTTTGCTGATAATAATTCCCGAACCGAGCCCTTCCTGCGGAGGAAGTTCATCGGTACCGTTCTGTTGTTTGAAAAAATAATAAAACGGATTATCCTTAGGAATTTTTACTGATTTTGAGGTATATATCGAGACAATCGAAGGACGAACCTTTTTTACTATATCGACAAACATCGAATTAGGGTTGAAATTTCCCGCATTAACGGCAGTGACTTTCCCATCGGAGCTTGGATCGGCTTCCGTATATATCTTACCGGACGTATTAGCCACCCCTTTTGTATCAAGATTAAAACCGGTTGTTAATACAATCCCGAAGATAACGCCGATCGTAATTAAACCGAGAATAACAGGCAACGAACTTTTTTTATAGTTTGACATTTTCTGTCTCCTTTCTGTTTATAATTTTGGTTTTGTTGAAATAATATACGATCTTTCAACTATAAAGTTTCTGAAATGTTATATTTGCAATAATTATACCAATCAAAAAATCCATAAAAATGTTCGATTTTTTCCGCATTCTTTGTCCATTTTCGGCTACAATTGTCAAATTGTCACAATAACTATGCCCATCTGTCGCTTAAAAAATCGAGCTTTGAATTTTAATATCCAGGCTATTAAACTTTCTTATTAAATAATAAATTTTGTATATTAAGCGCCGAACATAAAGATTATAAAACCGTTCAACTTAAAAATTTGGATTTATCACCTTAAACAAATTACAAAATGAAAAAATTTATTATAGACGGATACAATTTAGCCCATAAACATCCCGAGATTTCCACATGGCTGAAAAAAGGCGATACCGACAAAACGATTCGTTTAATGATTAATTGGTTGTTGCAGCTTTCTGCTATGCGAAAGAGTCAAATTATTCTTGTTTTAGACGGCAAAGAAGGATTCTTCAAAGAACAAAATTATTCCTCCGCCATTAAATTAATTTTCTCCCAAAAACCGCAAACGGCGGATGATATCATTCGTGATTATGTGCGCAACGCTGCAAATCCGGCCGAACTAACCATTGTAAGTTCTGACAATGAAATTCTTTTTACGGCGAAGGATCATGGCGCTCGGACGATTAAATCGGAAGATTTTATAAGTAAATACGTTATAAAAAAATCATCGAAAAAAATAAGATCGCCGAAGAACAGCGAAAAATACAATCCGGAAAATGTCGATATGGAATATTGGCTTAAACAATTCGGAGATGATAAGAAAAAATGATTTTTTCCCATTCCAATAGACATAAACAATTTGTCCTATCTTTTTGGCTCAGTTTTATCATTTTACTTTCCCTCAATTTGCTTATTTGGATTTATTTAACCCGGATCCGTGATCAATTTGGCAGCGAATTAAAATCCAAGCTACTTACAGTTAATAAATTAATCGCTCGAATTATTGATGAAAACGAAATTAGCAATATCATTCCAGGCGAACGCAGCTCGGTAGAATATCTCTATTATCAACAAATTTTGGAAGATCTGCGACGACAAAGCGAACTACAGACAATTCAAATAATTTCCCCTGCCGGTGATGTTATCGTAGCTGCTCCGGAAACGGAAAGCAGCGCATCCGTTACGAATCAACTTTTCAAAAAGGCTAAAAGCGGATTTCCTCAAATTTCCGAAATAGAATCGTATGCCTCGCAAAAATTTATGAGCGCCTACATGCCCATAGCGGATATCAACGGTTTTGTTTCCGCCGTTGTCGTCATCGAAGCCAAAGCCGAATATTTTACGGTGTTGGATCAATTTAAAACACGTATTGTGCTATTAACCACCGTTAATTTAACGGCCATATTATTAATTGCTTTCTTTTTATCGCGTATGCTAAAACGAAGTATTAAATACCAAACCGAACTTAAAGAGCGCCAGCATCTGGCACAAATAGGAGAAATGGCCGCCACCGTAGCGCACGAACTGCGTAATCCTCTCGCAATCATCGAAGCCTCTAATGATATTATCAAGAAAAAATATTCACGACAAGATGACGAAACATTTTCCTATATTTCGGATGAAGTAAAACGTCTCGATATATTAATTGATGATTTTTTAAAGTTAACGAAAACGCCAGTCATAAACATTGAAAAAATAAATCTTAAAAGCTTGCTCGGCAAATTGTCTCTTTTTATTAACGATACGGAAATGAGCGTTTTATCCATTGACGCTGTTGATAATATTGAAATATACAGCGATAAAAATCTTTTAGAACAAATTATTCTTAATATATTACGCAATGCTTTTCAAGCTATCAAAAAGAATAAAAACAAGGATAAACATGTTTCAATAGTCATAAAAGCCATAAAAAACGCTAATGTAAATATAATAATAACCGATAATGGCTGCGGAATTTCCGAAGAAAATTTAAAAAAGATTTTCTCGCCATTTTTTACCACAAAAGAACAGGGAACGGGGCTTGGTTTATCTGTCAGCAAGCGATTAACCGAACTGCTTGGCGGAACCATTGATATTCATTCGCAAGTTGACAAAGGTACGAAAGTAACAATTCAATTGCCCACGGAAAAAGATAGGAATGGGGATAAATGGAATATAAATTTATTTGCATAGAAGGATGCTCAAACTGTTGCAGAGTCGGCAATGGATTTGTCTTTTTAGAGGAAGAAGAAGCAAAAAACATTGCCGATTATTTAAATCATCCTCATGACGCTTTTTTTCAATGGTTCATCAAAAAGTTAGATAACCGCTTATGTCTTGTAGACGGCGAAAATGAAAATTGTGTTTTCATAGAAAATAACCGCTGCCTCATTTATCCCGTACGGCCGCAACAATGCAGGGATTACCCCTTTTGGCCGGAAATTATATCTTCCGAAGAGCGATGGGAGCAAGAAAAGGCCGTTTGTCCAGGGATTGGCCATGGAAAAGAGTACAACATAAAAGAAATACAATCCATCATAAATAAAGCTTAGAGATTTCTTCTTTCCCTACAATATAATAGCGATTTGCCGCTATCAAATCGCCTGAATAGTAAGGACCGTTATAGCCATTTATCAAATAGTTTATAACGCTATGTTCTGTTATTTCAAATAAACGGGAGCCATTGTCTTAAAAATTGTTTCCAAATCGGAATATTGCGCTTTCCAACCCAATATTTTATAAGCCAACTCACCACTCGCTACGATTTCCTGCGGGTCGCCGGCTCTACGGCCTACGATTTCATACGGTATTTTTTTACCGGTAACTCTCTCCGCCGTTTTAATCATTTCCAACACGCTGTGCCCCTTACCCGTACCGAGATTAACGATTAAATCTTTCCTTGCCTTAAGCAAATAGCTCATAGCGAGTACATGCGCAACGGCTAAATCGTTAACGTGAATATAATCGCGAACACCGGTTCCGTCAGCTGTATCATAATCATTACCGAATACCTGCATTTTTTCGCGGATTCCGGCAGCCGTTTCCATTACAATGGGACATAAGTTGGCCGGATTTTTCTCCTGTCCTTTAATAGCGCCGTTTAAATCGTAACCCGTGGCGTTAAAATAACGCAGCGCGGCAAAACGAATATTTTTTAATTGACTATACCATTTAAGGTTTTCTTCAATAGCATATTTTGTGTATCCGTAATAGCTTTCGGGATGACAAGGATGTTTCTCGTCGACAGGTAGATATTGAGGCGTTCCGTAAACCGCAGCCGACGACGAAAAGATAAAATTTGATACGTTTTTTTCGGCCATAACGTTAAGAATGTTTAACGTACCGCATATATTGTTTTGGGCGTAGATAGCAGGTTTCTCCATGGACTCGCCGACGGCTTTTAAGGCCGCAAAATGAAAAACCGCATCATAAGGTTTTTTAAACGCGTCCCGCAATTGTTCTATGTCTTTTATATCGCCCTTAATTAAGCCTGCGCGTGAATCGATATTTTCATAAAGTCCCGTATTAAAATTGTCAAAGACCGTTACTTTAACATCTTGATCGCATAACTCTTTTACAATATGGCTTCCGATATATCCGGCGCCGCCGGTAACCAATACTTGCATGTTGCTCTTCTCCTTATTTATTTTTTGCTTTCGGGCGCTATAAATTGGTTTTGTGAAAGCATTTTATATATTTTCGACTTTTGCAGCAATTCCTTATGAGTTCCCATATCCATAATTCTTCCGTGATCCATAACCATAATTTTATCGGCGTGAGTGATTGTCGAAAGACGGTGCGCAATTACCAACACGGTTCTATTTTCCATCATTTTAGTGATAGCTTCCTGCACCAAGCGCTCCGATTCCGTATCCAAGGCCGAAGTCGCTTCATCAAGGATCAAAATCGGAGGATTTTTCAAAATGGCACGGGCAATGGAAAGACGCTGACGCTGACCGCCCGAAAGCTTGGCGCCTTTCTCTCCTATTTCCGTATCGAGACCATGTTCCATTTGCTTGATAAACTCCCAAGCATTGGCCGTTTTAGCGGCGGCAATCACTTCCTCGTCGCTAACTTTTTCCATTCCATAAGCTATATTAGTGCGCACCGTATCGTTAAAAAGAATACTTTCCTGTGTTACGATCGAAATATTTTTACGAAGCGACTGTAAACAGATATTCTTAATGTCCAAACCGTCAATTTTTATGATTCCTTCCGTAAGTTCATAAAAACGGGGAATTAGATTAACAAGCGTTGTTTTCCCCGAGCCGCTGTGACCGACAAAAGCAATGGTCTCTCCCTTATTAATTGTCATATTGATATTTCTCAACACATAAGGCAAATCATTGGCATATTTAAACGCAACATTATGTAAAGCAATCTGTTTTTCAAAAGCGCACATTTCTTTGCAACCTTCATGGCGGTAATCCTCCGGCTCAGCGTCGAGTACGGCAAAAATACGTTCGCCGGCGGCCATACCGGCCTGTAAAGTATTGTTCACGCCCGACAAATCTTTTATCGGTTGAAACATTGTAAATAAAAACACTAAAAAACGGATAAAATCTTCTGCGGCAATCCCTTTGTGGGAATAGACAAGATTGCCGCCGTACCACAACAGAAAACTAAGCATCGCCACGAGTATTATTTCATTTATGGGCGAGGTAGCGTTGCGCAATAGAAATTCCTGAAAAGTTTTAGTAAAATAGACATTGTTCACTTTTTCAAACTTTTTAATCTCTTTCTCTTCATTCGTAAAGGCTTTAACAATTCGGATAGCATTAATTGATTCGGAAAAAGTTGACATAACGTTGGCCATCTGAAAGAAAACGCGGCGCGCTTTTTTGCGTATGCCCTTACCGATTGCCACGATGACATAAGCGATAACGGGTATAATTAGAAATGTAATTAACGACAACTGCCAGCTAATCATAATAAGGATCACAATATTTGAAATGATCTGTATGGGAGAAAGTATCATTTTCCCGAAACTTTCGGAAAGCAGTGTGCGAATGGCATAAACATCGTTGAATTGCAAGGAGTTTAAGTCCCCTGAATGGCTACCGTCAAAAAAGCGCATCGGCAAATACATAAAAGCTTTATGCAGTCTGTTACGAATATTTACAACCACTTTGATCTCTATATAACTAAGAATCATTTTGCGCACATAATGAATAATATTTTTAAACAAAAAGGAAAAAAAGATGACAAAACAGACCGTTAGTAAAGTTTTCGTTTTTGTATCGCGTATTAAAACGGATTTTATAGCCTTATTTATTTTCTGGTAAAGTCCGACATTAATATCAACACCTAGTTTTTCTTTTATGGAGTTTTTATCGGAATTATCGGGGACAACGTCTTTAATTACAACTTGTTCACTGTTTACCGTTTGCGGATCAAACAATTGCTTTAAAAAATCAACGGTAATCCATAAGGAAAGATTGTTAAATATTACATACAAAAAAGTTAGAATGAAGGTCATTAAAATGGCCTTCCAAAACGGTTTTATAATTTGCAACATCTTTAAATATAGATTCATGCTCAACCCGCCTGATCGATTTTATCTGATATAATTTTAACAATCCAATTGGATAATTTGTTTTTTCTTTGCCCGAACAGACCCTTTTTAAATTTATAATGCGATTGCGCCCAGAAAAAAGTGGCATAAGGGAACCGCTTGTATATCTCCGCTAATACTTTTTCCGCATATTCTCTCTTATTTGTTTTATATTCGCCCACATGCCGCATATCGGGACAACTTTCGAATAAAATATCGCACATTTCGCCGCCGAATTTACATTTATCATAATCGCTGTAATCATAACAACCACGGCCATCCGGTAAATAGGCTAGTAACAATGCGCTGTTTATTGCGCTTATATTATTTTTCTTATGTTGTAAAAACAGCGAACTCATCAATTCTTGCCACGAAATATTGTATGGCGCTTTCTGCGCTATTCCCTTTTTAATCAAATCGATAATAAAAGGGTGTTCCGCATGGAAATTCACCAGCGGATCCATTCTAAAACGGAAAGAAATATGCTTATATTTATCTTTATTAATCCCCTCACGATATTCACCGGGTATCAATACTGCATTTTTTGTTTCAAAGGAGTGAGGATCCAATGTGCGCGATAAAACGTTTTCAATAGCCGGCAATTCTCTAAGGGTTATATTATCCACGTCAACATACGTACCGCCCCAGCGATAAATAACCGAAAGACGAAAAATATCAGAATAATTCACCCACCCGATTTGCTCGGGAGTCAGTTTTTTATAGACTTCTTTAAAAGGCGTAGCAGACATTAAATCATCAATAGACCATTTGGCGATATGAAAATTATTCTCTCCTTTATCGATATGGGCGATCAAGTCATCGTTCAAAGCATTGGAAAAAAGATAAATATTTTTATTTTTATTAAAAAAACAAAGCGTTTTAAGACTGAAATTCAGGCGTTCAAAGGCAGCCTTCCTTGTTAAAGGATATTCCCATAATATATATATATTATCTTTTGATTCGATTATATTATCCATAACTTTTTTTTACTCTTTATTTAACAATATCAGTAATGTGCTTAAATTTCATAAAAATAATTTAAATTTTCATTTCGATTTCCTACAAGAAGAATTATGTATTCATTAGTATTTCTCTTCTCCTGCCGCTAAGGGATCACCAAAATCACAAGTATGTCTTTTTACTCAATAAAGCAAAGCTATATTTTAACCTTTAATTTTTTATTAATTTCTTCCGCCACCATAAGCGGGGAAATTTCCCTCATACATTTAAAATGTCCTAAAGGGCATTCATTGCTACCGTGACTGCCGCATGGTCGACAATCGAGGTCTATCTCAAAAACTTTATCCCCTTTTCTATAGGGATAGTAACCGAACTTGCGCGTTGTAGGGCCGAAAAACGCG
>CAYRJN010000026.1:0-29419 GCA_964424545.1 uncultured Calditrichaceae bacterium | reverse complement strand
GACAAAAGCCGCGCCGACAATAGACATTACGGTTATCGTATTGATCCCGCCGATTTGACTGAACAAAATCGTATCCTTAAGCATAAAAGGTTCGATTCCAAACAAAGAGGTTTCGGCCGTTGCAATGGCGTCCAAAAGATGATAGGGATAAAAGCCGAGATATATGGTTAAAAAGGAAAGCAGCAACATGGGAATACGCATTGCCCACGGCACCTCTTTAATATTATCAAAACGTTCCGGCCTTTGTCCGAGAAAAATTGTGAAAATCAATCGGTAACAGTACAAAAATGCAATGGTGCTGGCCGCAAAAGTAACCACGGCAAGAAAAACCATTTTTTTCTGAATAAGCGCTTCATATAACATCCATTTGCCAACATAACCGGAAAGCGGCGGTACACCGGCCAAGGTAATAATACCCAATAACACCACAAAAAAGGTATAGGGCATACGCGTGATTAATCCGCCGAGTTCGCTCATTTTTTTAGTGCCGGTGCGATAAAATACCGCGCCGACGGCAAGGAAAAGCATTCCTTTGAATATCGTATGATTTACGGCAAGAAACAATCCGCCGGTCATTCCGAGAGAATCGTTTAGTGCAACGGCCATTACGATATATCCGATCTGACCAATGGATGAATAGGCCAATAACTTTTTAGCGTCGTCCTGCACTACGGCGATAATTGTGGCAATCAAAGCCGTTAGCACGCCGACCCAGGCCAGAATATAACCGGGTAAGGGTACGCCGTTATAAGTTATAAACTGTGTCGTAAACGTTCCCGCGCTGATCACATAAAATAGAATAATAATTCCGAAAACGCCCATTTTGGAAAGTACGCCGGAAAACAGGGCGGAAAAAGGAGCCGGAGAAATTCCGTAAGCGTCGGGCGCCCAAGTATGCAGGGGCATAAGCGCCGCTTTAAGACCGAAAGCCAATAAAAACAGTATAATTAAAGTAATCTGAAAACCGACGGTAAAGTGCCCCCAATTAGCGGCGATCACAGCAAAGGATAGAGAGCCGATTTCAGCCTGAATCATAAATAGAGCCAAAAGCATGGCATAGGCGCCGATTGCGCTCATAATAAAATATTTTATACCTGCCGCCTGCGCTTCAAAGCGGTAATAGATAACCATTAAAAAGGAAGCCCATGTCATTATTTCCCAAAAGAAGAAAAAGGAAAGCAAATCGGCGCTGACTACAATTCCTACCATAGAAGCGATTGTAATACAAAGCGAAAAGCAAAAATAACCGATCCTTTCCTTGCCTTTCATAAAAGCCGTGGCATAAATCAACACCATCAATCCTAAACCGAAAATCATCATTCCGAAAAACCATGCTAAGGGGCTGATACGCCAAATTATATCAAAACCGGCAATAGTCATACCAAAGGTATCGTACACGCCGTATTGCGTCATAAAAAAGTAACCGGAAGTAAGCAATACGATAAATGATATCGCATTTTTAACGATGGGGTGAATTTTACCCAATACATAGGATAAAACAGCACCGCCAAATAATATTCCCAAGATAAGTGGAACCATTTTCATAAAACTATCCGTTCTTTATATTAGAAAATTCGTCATTCTTAATTTATGGCAAAAACCGATTGAATATACATTGTTTTATTAACCAACTCTTCTGCCGCCGGTTTGAGATACTGCATTATTAAATCGGGATACAAACCGATTACAATTGCCAACAGTACCAAAATGGACATGGCAAAGATAGCCGATCCGTGTACATATTTTTCCTGCTGATCGTCATGATGCTTTTTGAAGTAAAGACGGCCTACGACGCGTAGATAATAGACGGCTTCTATAACGCTACCCACAAGAGCAAGAGCCGCTATCACGACAAAACCATTGCGAATGGTTTCGGATATAATAATCATTTTACTCCAAAAACCGTTTAAAGGCGGTAGCCCCATGATGGCAAATGCCCCGAAAGCGAAGAAAAAGGATAAAAAGGGTTTCCGTTTACCCATTCCGTCCAGGTCTTCAATATTTTTACTACCGGAATAATATACAAGATATCCTGCGGAAAGGAAGAGTAGCGGTTTAATTAAGGCATGATTGAGCATTTGAAAAAGCGCGCCTTCCACGCCGCGTTCCGTTGCCAATCCCAAGGCGATAAGAACCAATCCCATTTGTCCGATGGATGAGAATGCCAGCATTCGTTTTATCTGACTTTGCCTCATGGCGGACATCTCGGCCATCAACAAAGTAATCAAGCCCATAATCATCAGGAAATAAAAAACGCCTTCAAAATTAAAAATAGTATAGAGCATTCTGGCCAATCCGTAAACGCCCGCTTTAACCACAATACCGCCGAAAACCGCGCCAACCGGTGTCGGAGCCTGAGAATAGGCATCGGGCGCCCAACCGTTTAAAGGAAATATTTCCGACTCAACGCCGAAGCCTACAATCAACAATATCATTGCGGCCAAAGCTATTTTAGGGTCGATGTACTGTATTTTTTGGGCAATATCGGCAAGATTAAGCGTGCCGGTATAGGTATAAATAATAGCGATACCGAGAAGAATCATCGTGGAAGAAATACCGCCGATCAAAATATATTTGAATGCCGCCTCTGCGCCGTTCCGATCACGGATGAAAGCCGTCAGAGCATAAGCCGAAATACTGGTAATTTCCAAAAATACGAACATATTAAAAAGATCGCCGGTCAACACAACGCCCGTCGCGCCCGTAATTAAAAGCAGAAAAAGCATATAATATTTTTCGGCGGGTTCTTCGACAACAAACTTGATATTGTAAATGGCCACCACAAAACCAACGAGAGAAATAATCAAAGCCAGAACATTCCCGAGCGGCCCGATGGTAAGGTTGATACCGAGCGGCGGCGCCCATCCGGCAATTACTACTATCACCGGCTTTACCATAGAATACGGCAGCAACATTATCGATTCATAAAGATTCAAACCGAGAATAAGAACCGGAACATATTTGGGGATTTCTTTGGAAAATCTATTTAAAATTGGTATTAAGAACGCCGCCAACAAAGGCAGAGCTATCATTAAAACCGGATCGAAGATCATAATATTATCCTTTTCTTACCACTTTAATTCGCGTATTTTACTAATATCCAATGTTTTGTGATGATCATATAAGCGTATAACAATCGTCAAGGCCAGAGCTGTAACGGCAAGCCCGATTACGATTGCCGTCAGCACGAGCGCCTGCGGGACGGGATCTACCATCTGCTCCGGACGCAGGTCGGGCGTTGAAAAAATCGGCGCCGTTTTGCCGTTTATATATCCGATGGCGATAAGTAAAATATGCACCCCGGCGTCAATAAGCGATAGACTCAACACGATTTTTATTAAATTTTTCTTTACCAAAACTCCGTAAAGACCAATTAGGATAAGCAATAAAGCTGCAATATAATAAATCATATCCATACCTATTTTACAGTTTTTAACATGGTATCCAAAAGCGCGGTTAATTCGGCGCCCACTTTAAACCCAACGGCAATATAAATTAACGGTATTACGCCGGCGCTAAACAATTTATTGGGAATGCCGAGCGGCATAATATTTTCTAAAAACGTAGCCCCGTAAAGTAACCCCAATAAGCCGATGATTACAAAAATCGAACCTGCCGTGGATTCAACATTAGATAATATTCTATGATTCACATGGTAATTTCGATAAGATATGAACATCAGCAGAAAGCCGGAGGCGATGATAGCCCCGCCTTGAAAACCGCCACCCGGTGTGAGATGCCCATGAATAAATACATACGCGCCGAGTATAATGATTAAGGGAAACAGCAAACGCGAACCCGCTTTCACGATTACGCTGGCATTCTGCCGAGAACGCCCCATAGTTTTTCCCTTATAGAGCAGCGCGCCCATTCCGGTAGCCGCAAGGAACAAGACCGTGACCTCTCCGAGCGTGTCAAATCCGCGATAATTTACTACGATGGAAGTAACCACGTTCGCCGCGCCCGTTTTGCTCACGGTATCCCGTAGATACGCGCCGGCCAGTTCGGGGTTCAAATGATCTATACCAAAAGGAAAATTCAATAAAACAGCGAGCATATAATAGCCTAAAATTGCCAAAAAGAATACGGCCAATGCTTTTCTCATTCCTCATCTCTCCTCGTTTTGCGGATTGTAATCATAAATATAATGGTGCTAAGCCCCACACCGATCGCCGCTTCCGTTAGCGCCACATCCGGCGCCTGCAGAATATAAAAATAGATGGACGCGATTAAACTTACTACTGCGCTGGCTACGACGGCAGTAACGAGATCTTTCGTTTTAATAACAAAAAGCGCCGCCAAAATTAAAATCAGCGTTAATATTATAACTATTATACCGAGAAAATCCATCAATCCGCCTCTTCTTCCTTCTTAACGTTTTTCAATGCTTCCCCATAAGCGTCTATTTTTTTCTTTTGCCATAACTTAATCCCGATCCTATAGCTGCCGCGCGCCAAAGCATGACTGCTTATGGGATTTGAAAGCAGAATAAATAATGCAATGATACTCGTCTTAAAAAACCACTCGGGATGCATTAAGCCCACGCCGATAATGGTGCCCACGGCGCCGAGCGTCGTCGCCTTGGTGCCGGCTTGCATACGATTATAAACATCCGGCATTCTTAAAATACCCAATCCGCCGAGAAATAGAAATATTACGCCGATGCTCGTAACCGCCATTCCGATATATTCCAATATCTGCTCCATTACAGCCCCCCTTCGAAATATCGCGCCATGGTAAGAACGCCTACAAAACCGAGCACACCGTATATTAAGGCCACATCAATATAAATATAACGTTCGAAAAACAGACCGAGCAGCACGAGAAAGGCCGTTGTAATGGTAGTCATCGTATCCAATGCCACAAGACGATCGGATACGGTCGGCCCTATGCTAAAACGAATGGCCGCCAAAATCAAGCCGGCTATCGCCACGCCGAAATAAGCATAGATCATTCAAAAATCTCCTTAATATATTTTTCAAATACAGCGGAAATCGCTTTAAAATTTTCTTCGGGATTCTCGCTTTTCACATCAATCCAATGAATATAAAGTTTATCGCCAATAATATCCACGGTCAATGTACCCGGAGTTAAGGTTATGGAATTTGCCAATGCAAGTTTTGCTACATTGGATTTTAATTTCGTGGGAACTTCCACAATACCGGGATTAATGGGGATAGTAGGCTGGATGATTCTTTTTGCCACGTCAATATTAGCCTTAATCATTTCCCATATAAATACAAAAATATAGCGCACGGTATATTGAATGCGATGAAATGAAAAATTTTTCATTCCGTCTTCGGTTATCTCTTTACCCGCCAAAACGGCGATAATCAAAGCTACAAGTGCGCCAACACCAAGTTCCTGCGGATCAAGTGATGAGGTAAAGGCCACCCAAAACAAAAAAAATACGATAAAACTAAATAACAGTCTTGACATAAAATTATCCCGGATTTATCATCATTTAATATAAAGTTGGCAGATATGCAATTTACGTGCCGATTTTACAAACAACATTAACATACTATTTATAAAAAAGTTATATAAATACAGACCGTTCACGACTAATAACACTTCTTTATCGATATTCTATATATTTTATTGTTTTTTAATAAGATATACGCTTATTAATATTGAGAATTCCCAAATAATATTTTACGACATTTCATAATAATAATTTACAAATTAATAATATTTTGAATAAATACGCTGATAAGAGCTTAATTATAAGATTTTTAATAAAAAAATATGGATTGTTCGATTTTATTTATTCGATTAAAAAAATCAATTCCTATTCATAATGATAATAAGGTTGATTTTTTCTTAAATATGATAAACGCGAATTTAATCCGATCAAAGCAATACCGTCGCCTTTACGGTTTCCATTCACCTTTGGCAACGGCGGGAATAAAACTATGAAGGTTTGCCGGAGGAAAAGTTATCGTTTTTTCCTGTTCGGCGCTCATATAGGCCGTCATTAACAATTCGGTTACGTTTAAACCGTCTTCAAAATTCTCCCGAGGCCGTTCATTATTCAAAAAGGCTTTAATCATATGACGATTTTCGGCTTCGTAGCCGTAAACTTTTTCTTCATCTACCACTACCGGCATTAAACCGACCTCCGCATTTTGTTTTTCAACAAGGTCTTCGCCCGCTTTCCCTTGAACTTTTCGACTAAAAAACAACTTTAAATCGCTGTTAAGCGTATCAATAGAAAGAGAATACTCCGGCCCCAACAATTCCATCCCTAAACGCAGTCCCGCGCCGATGAAAGACCAAGAAGTCGTTGTTTCCGCAATTATCGTTTTTCCGTTACGATCCCGATATTCTATAACAGCGCGAGCGTAATCTTCGGAAGGACGATTTTTATAGTCAAGTTTACCGCCGAACCTACTATCCAACTGTTTTCGGTATTCGGCAAGCTGCCATTTTAGTATGTTAGTGTGCGCTGTAATTTTTATCGGCGTTAAGGAAGAGCGCTCCGCGCTCGGCTCAGTTAGTAAAAACCGCGCGGATTCAACCGAGTGACACATCATATCGTTTAGTACGCCGCCGCCTTGTAGCGCGCCTTCCCAAAACCAATAATTGTGCGGCCCCGAATGTTCTTCCGATGTCCTGGCCAAATAAGGCCTACCCGTTGTGGCGGCGCCTCTGCCCCAAATGATATCGCGGCCTTTTACAATACTCGGCGCAAAAACCTGATTTTCCAAATAGCCGTCAAGTAAAGCGGCTTTTTTAACCCATTCAACCATTTTAGCAGCTTCGGCAACATTTCTCCCCAAAGGTTTTTCACAAGCTACGCCTATTAATTTACCTTTTCCCGAAATAACGACATCCGCAATCTCTTCCATCACTTCGAGCCGCGTAAAATTAGGCGAAGTGATCCAAATTGCGTCAATATCCGGATCGGCGGTCATTTCCGCAACGGAATTAAAAACTTTTGGCTTGCCAACGTCTAATTTTCGCGCTAAATCCGCCGTTTCCTGCGCGCTTTTTTTAGTGCGACTAACCACGCCCATAATATCGGCATTACGCACGCCAACCCAGGATTGAATGTGAAAATGAGCAATAAATCCACCGCCCACCATACCTATCCCCAGTCTTTTTTTTGCCATTTACGCTTCTCCTCTTTTTATCAAATCCGAAAAAAACTTAATCGTAGGAGCCAAACCATCTTCAAGAGAAATCTTCGGCTGCCAACGCAGCATTTTTTTTGCCAATGAGATATCCGGCTGCCGCTGTTTGGGGTCGTCCTGCGGGAGCTCCTTAAAAATCACCTTGGATTTTGAGTTTGTCATTTCAATTACTTTTTCGGCTAAATCCAAAATGGTAAATTCATTGGGATTGCCGAGATTTACCGGACCGATAAAGTCGTCACGTTCCATCATCGCCAAAACGCCGTTGAGCAGATCCTCATAATATTGAAAGGATCTCGTTTGGTCGCCTTTTCCGTAAACCGTTATATCCCGATTTTTTAAGGCCTGAACAATAAAATTGGAAACAACTCGCCCATCGTTAGGCGCCATTCGCGGACCATACGTATTGAAAATACGAATGATTTTTATATCCACGCTGTTTTGTCGGTGATAATCCATCATCAGCGTTTCGGCTACCCTTTTACCCTCGTCATAACAGCTGCGTATACCGATGGGATTTACGTTTCCCCAATAACTTTCCGGTTGCGGATGTACGCTCGGATCACCGTAAACTTCCGAAGTGCTTGCCAAAAGAATACGCGCTTTGATGCGTTTGGCCAACCCAAGCATATTCAAGGTGCCCATAACATTGGTTTTAATGGTCTTAACAGGGTTATATTGATAATGAACGGGCGAAGCCGGACAGGCAAAATGATAAATCCGATCCACTTCCAATAAAATAGGCTGGGTTACGTCATGACGGATAAATTCGAAATTGGTATCGCGCATCAAATGACGGATATTATCTTTTTTACCCGTAAAATAATTATCAAGACAGATAACTTCATGGCCTTCGTTTAATAATCGTTCACAAAGATGAGACCCGATAAAGCCTGCTCCGCCCGTAACTAATGTTCTCAAAATATCTCCATTTTATTTTTTCAATTTCTTTCTAATTTTCACGCCTATAACTACATTGCCTAATGAACGATTAAATTTTCCCGTTTCGGATAAACCCAGCATATAAAACACGCCAATAAACAAGAGATTCGAGACGACTGCCAAAGGTTCAATCCTTAGCATCCGGAGCCTAAAGCGCCAACGGAAACAATAACCTAGTGACAATCGCTGTTATATGCTTTTCAACGCCTGAGACAGATCTTCAATGAGATCGGACGGGTCTTCTATGCCGACCGATATCCGCACAAGATTTTCAAGGATGCCTACTTTTTGCAAATCTTCAGTCGAATAAGTTGAATGCGTCATAGATGCCGGATGTTCTATTAAAGAATCCACATCGCCGAGACTGACAGCCAACGTAAATAATTTTACTCTATTCATCAAATTTTGTCCCGCCTTGCGCCCGCCCTTAACCTCAAAACTGATCATACCGCCGAAGCCGCTCATCTGTTTCTTTGCCAGTTCATGATTGGGATGCATTGATAAACCGGGATAATGCACTTTTTCCACTTTGGGATGAAAACTGAGATACTTGGCAACCTGCATGGCATTTTCCTGATGACGTTCCATACGCACGGCCAGTGTCTTCAATCCGCGCACCAGCAGCCAAGCGTTTAAGGGGCTGATAATTCCTCCGAAATCACGTAAGTATTCCGCTCTCAACTCGTCAATATATTCTTTTTTACCGATAACGATTCCGGCAACCGTATCGCCGTGTCCGCCGATATACTTCGTTGCAGAATGTACGATGATATCAGCGCCCAGTTCCAACGGCCGTTGAAAATAGGGCGTGGAAAAGGTATTATCAACAACTAATGGGATCTTATGTTTCTTCGCAATTTTGGAGCAGGCCTCAATATCTATTATGGATAACGTAGGATTAGCGGGTGTCTCAATATATATTAAGCGCGTTTTATCGTTGATAGCGTTTTCGATATTTGCAAGGTCCAAGGCGTCCACTTCGCGTGCTTCGATTTTATATTTCGGTAAGCGGTCGGCAAATAAATTATGCGTTCCGCCGTAAAGCGTATCCGATGAAATAAAATTATCGCCGGAAGCACATAAGGAGAATACGACGCTGGAAATAGCCGCCATTCCCGATCCGAAGGCCAAAGCCGCCTCTCCCCCTTCAAGAAAGGCCATTTCCCGTTCAAATGCGGTTTGTGTCGGATTGCCGAGACGCGTATATACATAACCTTCTTTTTCCCCGAGAAAAAGAGCGGCGCCGTCTTCCGCGCTTTTAAAAGCAAAAGTTGAACTCTGATAAATGGGAATGCCCAGCGCGCCGGTTTGCTGATCAACGCCGCCCGAACCGTGTACGCACAGGGTGGCAAATTTAGCTTTTTTCATATTATATCCGCTCATGACGCTCTCCGATTTATAAAATTAATCCGTTCACAAATTTACCTTGAATATTATTTAAAAGCAAGGCAGGAAGAAATAAATAAGAGGGGAACGGAAAGTTAAAAAATAGGGGATATTTCACTAAGTTTGATAAAAATAATCACGTTCCCATTTCGTTTATTTCCTTTCCTGAAGATATGGAGATCGCTTTTAGCGCCCCCGTGCACAGTTGCATTGGCAAAAAATGCCGCGCCGAATTACGGCAGCCCCTAAATGAATCCGGATGATAATGCATAATCAGATATAATACGAATGAGCTGGTTATATTATTGTCGAAATGGAGCAAAAGCAAATATTAAACAACAGAATTTGAACCGCTCTATTGTTGTTAATTATCAATTAAAGGTGATTACAATTTGTAAATATTGCCCCTCTTTGTGGGTCACATCGAGAACGGCGTTATAATCTTTTAAAGCGCCCTCAAGTTGATCCGATATAACAGGCAGTTCCGTCGCTTCCGTGAAAGCGGCAAAACTTAACATAGAACCGTTACGGTGTGCATTAAGAGATATTTCTATAGCTCGGTCAGTTAACGGCGTTAAATAATTAATGATATAATTAATTACCTTTATTAAGGGCGTCGGATCGTCCGTTTCCAACTCGCAGTCAAACTCTAAGGTCATATTGGCATTCATACCCTTCTTTTCTTTAATCATCAACATTAAATCACGCAAATCCATGATATCAGCCCTTTCTTAAAATATAGGTATCGATATTTTATTATATCGGAATTTCAAAAACAACATATTTCAAACATTTTCAATATTTTTTGCATGCTCTCAATTATAGATTTATTCTTTCGAAAGAATGACAAACGTTAGCGTTTATTCCTTCAAACCTGTCATTCCGTAATAACACCCACTTGTCATGCCGTGTTTAATAAATTCGTATCGGCTTTTCCTCAGCGCAAAGGGATCTTAACCCAATTCTCTATAGAAGACTCCACTTTTATTATGTGCCGTGGAAATAACATCTCGGCTTATTTCTTTACAGGATAATAAAATATAAGCAGAAAAGTATCAAATATGCAAAAAATAAGCAAAAACCGCCTCCGTTTCCAAAATCAGGATTGTATAGAAAGGTTAAATTTACTATTTTTTATCTTTACAAAATGATACGGAGCGGAAGATGCAAGTTTGGGTTGACGCCGACGCCTGTCCTCGGGCAGTTAGAGACATATTAATTAAAATGGCCGTTCGTTTAAAGATAAACGTAACTTTTGTTTCCAATCAAAGACACCATATTCCCCGCTCCGAATTTCTTGATACAAAGCAAGTTGCCGGCGGATTTGATATCGCCGATGAATTCATTATAGAGCGGGCATCTGCTAATGATCTGATCGTAAGTTCCGATCTTCCTCTCGCGGCTGCATGTATTAAAAAAAAATCCTATGTCCTAACCCCGCGAGGACGTTTATTTGATGCGGACAATATTCATGAAGCGCTGACCCTGCGCAACTTGAAAGAAGAACTACGATCCGGCGGTATTAAAACAGGAGGTCAAAAACCTTTTTCAAATAAAGATAAAGAGCGATTTGCCAATCAATTAGACCGTTTTATTCGTAATTATTGGAAATATTAGACCAATAGGCCAATTACATATCATTGGCTCCGAAATTGAGTCATTATTTTTTATGGATAAAATAGTTATACTCTTTTTTCAATCCAAAGCGTTTAATATTTTCCTCGCTCGGATGCGGTTTAAAATCATTGGGTGCGTAATATTTTACCGTATCCCAAATAATCTTACCGCCGATAACGCGCGGGTCCTTGGTCCGTCTTAAATACGCTTCCATTTTCCGCGATAGTTCTTTTTTCACCGATTGATATCTTTCAACGTAGGCCACATTTACCATTTGATCTACATCTTTTTTTATATCATATAACTCTTCCGCAGGCCGCTTGGCAAAGGCCAGTTTGTACAATAAATCAATTCCCCGTTCATTTTTATGCTCCAAGATATAATTCTTGGTAGGAGAAGGATAATGCTGCATGTGAGCATCCACATCTCCAAACAGCGGCGGATCGCCCGCCGGCCAGCGATCGGGTTCGTAATTTCGGATGTAAAGATAGTCATCCGTTCGAATGGCCCTTCCCGGATATCCCAGACCGTTCTTGCGGCACAGCGCATGTCTTTCTCTGCCCGTTACAATAAAGTCACGCTCTTTTTCTACGCGACCCGAATCAGCGGATTTTAAAATATTTACAAGACTCTTGGCGGTCATCCCCTGAGGGATATCCAGCCCGGCAATCTGCAAAAAAGTCGGAGCCAAATCATTTAAATTAGCAAAATCGCTTACCGTTCTTGCGCCGGGAAAATGATTTTTCCAATAAAATATCAAAGGAACCCTAACGCCGAAATCATATAAATTAGCCAAGCCGCGCGGCATCTGCCATCCGTTATCGCTGCATATTACAACAAGCGTATTGTCCCAGTCACCTTTGGCTTTTAATACTTTTAAAATATCGGCAACCTGATCGTCAAAACGCTGAACTTCGAGATAATAATCGCAGATATCGCTGCGCACAATATCGTTATCAGGCAGGTAAGCGGGAACATGAACCTTTTTGATATCCAACCCTGCGGCGACGCCGCAACCAACTTCATAAGGACGATGGGGTTTATGACTACTGAACCAAAAACACCAAGGCTGATTTTTTTCATTTGCTTTCAAAAACGTTTCAAAGGATTTATAGCGTTTACCCGCCGGGTTAAATTTTCGGCCGCTCTCTTTAACGCTCCCCGGCCCCCATCCCTTGCCCTGACTTCCGACAAAATAACCGGCTTCTTGCAAAATATCGGTATATAGCGGAAATTTTTTAGGCAATATACCGTGAAGATTCGCCCCTTGCTCCAATCTCCAGATATCCTGCCCGCTTAACATACCTGCCCTGGCCGGAGAACAAGACGGCGCCGCACAATAGGCGTTGGTAAACTTCACCCCACCCGCGGCAATACGATCGATTGTCGGTGTTTTTACCAACGGGTCCCCATAACATCCCAAATGATTCCATGATTGATTATCCGACATCAACAGAAGAATATTGGGTTTTTTTGTTTCGCTTTTATTACAAGAAAACAATAAAAACATTAACGCCAATAAAAAATGAATTATGTACCGGTGTTTAGCATACATCATAACGCTCCCTAAGATATTTTCACAGTTAACATCCGGTTTTTAAAAAATCTACGGAGTCGCGACTCTTAAAGCAAAAAATTGTTGTCATATTCTATTGAGGCTTTCGCTATTTTTCTAATTTTCTAAAAGTTTATTCGGATACTAAAAAATTTGACACGCGTTATTTTGTACCGTAAATTCCGGCTTTCGTTGGGGCTGTAGCTCAGTTGGGAGAGCGCTTGAATGGCATTCAAGAGGCCAGGAGTTCGAGCCTCCTCAGCTCCACTTTAAGCCGCTGATTTTTAATCGGCGGCTTTTTTTACGCTATTTATTCTATATTTGCCGAGTTTTTATTATAATTTTTTTGTAATTCTGTTTTTTTTTCGTAGCTTTGCCCGACTTTAACAAATACAATAATTTACAGGGAGAATAAAGATGACCAAAACAGCAGAATGTCCGGTTTGCGGCGCTGACGTTGAGCTTCCGGAAGGAACTGTTCAGGGCGAATTAATCACTTGCCCCGATTGTGGCGTTGAGTTGGAAGTTATCAGTTTAGATCCTCCGCAAGTTGAAGAAGCGCCTCAGGAAGAGGAAGATTGGGGAGAATAAATTGGTTAAAATTCTCGACTCCACTTTGCGTGAAGGCGAACAAACACCCGGCGTCTATTTTGACGGGCATATAAAGTTAGCCATAGCCGATCATTTGGATGCTATCGGCATTGATATTATTGAAGCCGGCCATCCCATGGTTACCAAAGAAATTCATGAAGCCGTTCAACAGGTTGCCAATCGCGGCCTCAAGGCTGTGGTAGGAGCGCATTCGCGATCCGTTAAAGCGGATGTGGATATGGCTCTGGAATGCGGCGTAGGCTTTCTCGGTATTTTTTACTGCGTTTCGGAGGAACGTTTAAGCGGCGTCTTTAAAAAAGAGTTGAACACCGCCATCGATCAAATTGCCGCCATGATAGCTTATGCCAAAGAGCAAAAACCGGATTTATTAATTCGTTATACGCCTGAAGATACCGTACGCTCAAAATTCCAGAATGTACTCGACGCTTCCTGCGCGGCCGTTGAAGCCGGCGCCGATATTATAAGCGTGGCCGACACAACCGGTTATATGATTCCCGGAACCAACCATAATATGTATGATTATATCGCTCGCTTGAAAGAGGAACTCGACAAAAAAGACCACCGTCCAATGATTGCCGTACATTGCCACAACGACCTTGGTATGGCGCTGGCAAACGCCATGGACGGTTATCGCGCCGGCGCTGAAATTATCGACGCCTCCGTTCTCGGACTCGGAGAGAGAGCGGGAATCGTTGATTTAGCCCAACTTATTATCGCCTTAACCGACGAATTTCACGAAGGACAAAGATGGCATGCCGATAAATTAATGGAACTCTACCAACTGGTCAGTCAATATTCCGGCGTTCCCATTCCCGTTAACTTCCCTATTATGGGCAAAAATGCATTTACACACTGCGCCGGCGTGCACACCCATGCCGCTATTAAAAATCCCGCTCATTACCAAAGCCTTAATCCTTCCTTGGTCGGCAGGGAGATGAAAGTATCCTTAGACCACATGTCCGGCGTTTCTTCCCTTGAATGGGCGCTCGATAGGCTTAACATTGAGCTGGAAAAAGATATTTTAATGCACGTACTGGAAATCGTAAAGTCAATCGGTCAAAAGGGCCGTACGGTTGACCATACCGAATTAAAGCATATCGTTGAGTGGTGCCTTAAGCATCCCGCAAATAATTAATAATTCCTTATAACATAGAAAAATATAAAAGCAAAGAAAAGGGTTACTCTTTTTTATTTATAATCATAACTAAGATAAAAAACTTGAAAAATTTTGCATTTAAAGAATAGATTCAATTCAACTAAATAAAAAATTAACCATTAAATAAAGGATATTATGATGAAAGTAGGATTTTTGCATTCGTTGATTCGAAAAGATGAAAAACTGTTAATTACCGAATTCAATAAAAGAAAAGAGGTTGAGCTGGTAATGATTGACGATCGAAAACAGATTTTTCATCTCGGCAAAAAGCGAGTGGATGTGGATGTGATTGTGGAACGTTCCATCAATCACTCCAGAGCGCTGCATGCATTGATCCTGTTCGAAAACAACGGTATCACTTGTGTAAATCGTTCCGATGTTGCCTTAACCTGCGGCGACAAACTGCTAACATCCAAGGCCTTGACGGCGCATAATGTTCCACAGCCTGATGTCAGCATCGCCTTTACGGAAGAATCGGCTATCGAGGCCATTGAAGAAATGGGTTATCCGGTAGTTATTAAACCGGCCGTCGGTTCATGGGGACGTTTACTCGCTAAAATTAACGATCGCGACGCCGCCGAAGCGCTATTGGAACACAAAACGATTCTCGGCAGTTATCACCATTCGATATTTTATATTCAAAAATATATAGAAAAACGAGGCCGCGATATTCGCTCTTTTGTCGTAGGCGATGAGTGCATAGCGGCCATTTATCGCACTTCGGAACATTGGATTACCAATACGGCAAGAGGCGCAAAAGCCAGTAAATGCGAAATAACCGATGAAATTCGCGATCTCTCTTTACGCGCAGCTAAGGCTGTTGGAGGCGGCGTTGTGGCCATCGACCTTTTTGAAACTAATGACGGATTATTGGTAAACGAAGTGAATTATACGATGGAATTTAAAAACAGCATCGATACAACCGGCGTAAATATTCCGGCCTATATCGCCGAATATGTTATCGAAAAAGGACGGGGAGAATAAATTATGGAAAAACTAAAGGTATCCATTATCGGCGGTTCCGGCTATACCGGCGGCGAACTGTTGCGCATTTTACTATTTCATCCCTATGTTGAAATTAAACAGGTGACATCGGAACGCTTTTTCGGCAAACTGATACATAAAGCGCATCCCAATCTACGCAAAGGTAGCGCTCTTAAATTCAGCAGTATCGATGATATCGAACCGTGCGATGTTTTGTTTTTATGTTTACCGCATGGACAGTCACAGGAAAAAATCGATTTTTATAAAGATAAAGCAAAAAAAATAATCGACCTTAGCGCCGATTTTCGTCTTGACGATGAACAACTGTATGAAAAATGGTATAAAAAACCGCACGCGCGCCCGGATTTGTTGAAAAAATTTGTTTACGGTATTCCCGAATTACGCCGTGGAGAGATGAAAAAGGCCGCTTGGATTTCCAGCGCCGGTTGCAACGCTACGGCTACGATTCTCGGCCTTTATCCCCTATTTAAAAATAAATTGGTATATACCGACCGTACGGTTGTGGAAGTAAAAGTCGGTTCAAGCGAGGCGGGCAATAAAGCTACTTCAGGCTCGCATCATCCGGAAAGAAGCGGCTGCGTACGTTCCTTTGCGCCTACCGGACACCGTCACGTAGCCGAAATGGTGCAGGAGCTGGATTTCGGCGAAACGGTAAATATCCATTTTTCCGCAACGGCAATCGATATGATACGCGGCGTTCTGGCAACCAGTCACGTTTTCCTTAAAGAAAAAATGGACGAGAGGGATATTTGGAAAATCTACCGTAAAGAATACGGCACGGAACCGTTTATCCGTATTGTTAAAGAACGCGACGGCAATTATCGCTACCCGGAACCGAAAATTCTCGCCGGCACCAATTATTGCGACATCGGTTTTGAGATAGACCCGCTTTCCAACCGTCTCGTTGTAATCAGCGCTATCGATAATTTAATGAAAGGGGCGGCCGGCCAAGCGGTACAAGCGTTTAATATAATTAACGGAATAGAAGAAACAACGGGGTTGGAATTCCCCGGTTTACATCCGGTTTAAAAATATGTGCAGATTACTTTATGTGCGCAGCCGACAGCCCTTCGAGATTTATGAACATTTGGAAAAATTTTCTATTGTTGCAAAAAACAGCAAGGAATATCAGGGACACGGCTGGGGATTAGCGCGGCTTGTTAAAGGGCGATGGCGCCATTATAAAAACATCAAACCCATTTGGAAAGATGATTTGGGACAATTCGGAAAAACAACACTGCTAATGGCACACGCACGCAGCGCTTATCAAGATAAAGATATTATCGTTGAAAACAATATGCCTTTTTATGATGAAAAATATATTTTCATTTTCAACGGTGAACTGCACGGCGTAAAAATTAATGCCGAGGGACGTATAGGCGCTGAAAAAATCTTCAACTTTATCAAACGATTCGATAAAGGCGATATGTTTGACGCGCTTGCAAAAGGCGTCGAAATAATCAATAAACGCAGCCGTTATATCCGCGCCATGAACATTATCATCGGCGATGAAGAAAAAGCTTATGTCTCTTCGCTATTTAATGAAGATGAAGATTATTTTACCATGCATTATAAAAAGAGCGCGGACAGGTTAATTATATGCTCGCAGCCCTTTGACAATGAAAAGGATTGGCAAAAAATCAAGAATAACAGTGTGGGAGTTCTATAATGATCATAATAAAAATCGGCGGCGGCAACGATATCAATATAGAAGGCATTATCGCCGATCTTGCCGAGCTTGAAGAACAATTTATTATTATTCACGGCGCCAATGCGCTTCGCGATCAATTGGCCGAACAACTCGGCTATAGTAAACGCGTAGTTACTTCGGTTTCCGGATACAGCAGCGTCTTTTCCGACGAACAGGCTTTGGATGTTATGATGATGGCCTATTCCGGTCTGCGCAATAAACGCGTAGTTGAATTATGTCAGAAAAAAGGCATTAACGCGATAGGTCTTACTGGTTTGGACGGACGTCTCATTCAAGGACGGCGCAATCGCGGTATCCGTGTAAAAGAGAACGGGAAATTATTAATGTTAAAGGATTTTTCCGGCAAACCACAATCTATTAATATCGATTTGTTAAATATTTTAATGGATAACGGTTATACTCCCGTTCTCAGCGTACCGATTATTGATGAGAACGGTTATGCTATTAACACCGAAAACGACGATATTGTTACGGTTCTGCAAAACGCCATCCATGCAGATAAAATTATTCAACTGATTGAAGCACCGGGTTATCTTGACGACCCTAAAGATGTGAATTCGGTCGTAAAGACGATGAATCAGCAAGAATTGATAATCAGGGAGGAAAAAACGGAAGGCCGTATGAAACGTAAAATGTTGGCGCTTCGTAAACTGTTTGAAACGGGAGCCGGTCAAGTCATTATCAGCGACGGGAGGACGGAAAATCCTGTTAAAGACGCCTTATCAGGGAAAGGAACTATCATAAAATGAGTCATTTCAAAGAGATAGAAGATCAATACGCTTTAAACCTATTTGCCAAAAGAGGAATTTCCATTGTAAAAGGAAAAGATGCCAAGGTTTGGGACGATGAAGGAAAGGAATATATCGATTGTACATCAGGACACGGCGTTGCCGGAATTGGTCATGCCAATACACGACTAGCCGAAGCAATGTATAAACAAGCGCAAACGCTGGTAACCTGCACCGGTTCCTTTTATAATGAACAACGCGCCCTGTTAATGCAAAAATTAGTCGAAATTACGCCGCAAGGATTAAATAAAGTGTTTCTTTGTAACTCCGGCGCCGAAAGCGTGGAAGCGGCTTTAAAATTTGCCAGAGTTTCCAGCGGCAAAACGGAATTTATTGCGGCCATGCGCGGCTTTCACGGGCGTACAATGGGCGCCTTAAGCGCAACCTTTACCATCAATTATCGAAAACCGTTTGAGCCGCTTGTGCCGGGATTCTCTTTTGTCCCTTATAACAATTACAAAAAATTGGAAGAAAAGATAACGGACAATACAGCGGCGATCGTACTCGAAGCGGTCCAGGGCGAAGGCGGCGTTAATCCGGGAAATAAAGAATATTTACAAAAAGTGCAACAATTATGCCGTGAACGGGGTATTTTATTTATCGTTGATGAAGTACAGACGGGCTTCGGCCGTACGGGGAAAATGTTTGCTTGCGAACATTATAATTTACAACCCGATTTACTTTGTCTCTCCAAAGCAATGGCCGGCGGTTTTCCCATGGGCGCCGTTGTGTGCTCTGATAAAATCAACATTTCGTTCGGTCAGCACGGCACAACATTCGGCGGCAATCCCCTGGCCTGCGCCGCTTCATTGGCAACCATAGATTTTATCCAATCGCATAATCTGGCGCAGCAAGCGGCTGAAAAAGGCGCCTATTTTAACGAGAAACTTTCACGACATAATTTGCCCCGCATTCGTGAAATCAGACAAATGGGCTTGATGATCGGTATCGAATTGAAGGAAAAATCGGGACCATTTATTACCAAATTGCAGGAGAAAGGCGTATTGACTATTCCGGCCGGCGCTACTGTTCTGCGTTTATTACCACCACTCGTTATTTCTTATGAAGAATTGGATACTGTTGTAGAAAAAATTGTTAACGTTTTAGCTGAATAGGACTAATCAGGGATGACGGCTATTTTTATGTCATCCCGCACTTTTTATAATGAAAGATTAAGCCAAGGCCTTCAGAATTATCATTTATCGATTTATTGGAGAATGACAGACATAGGTACAATACGGTCACTCCAACACGTGTTCCCTTTTTGTCATTCCCGAAATCACACCCATATGTCATTCCCACAAGCTTTAAGCGGGAATCTGAATCTTTCCATTATCAATATTCAGATTCCTGCTTTCTAAGGAATGACAAATGTTAGATTCAATGTCCGTACCTCTATCATTTTATCAACAACGCTTTCAATGTTTTCGTATAATTCGGCGCTTCTATCTTATACAAATACGTTCCGGACGGAACCGAAATATTATTTTCGTTCTTTCCATCCCAACGAACCTGATATGCGCCTGTTGACATTTCATTATTCACCAACGTTCTTACAATACGGCCTTCGATCGAATAGATTTTTAGCGTGACTTTTCCCGGCTCTTTTATGGCAAATTTGATTGTAGTGGCCGGATTAAAAGGATTGGGATAATTTTCATATAACTTCGTCTCTTTAACCACAGGAACAAGCGGTTCGTCAATAGAGGTGACATTACCAAACGAACGTTCTTCCGACCATTCCGACCATTGCAGGTTTTTATCCCGATACCTCATACGCCAATAGTATGTTTTACCCGTTTCCAATCCTTTACCCGTTACCATATATTTCGATAAATCGATATTTTTATTCAGATCGATAGGCTCATAATCCGGAGCGCCCGTATCGCCATATATATCTTCAAAATCACGGATGACGTCTATTACGGGATTATTATAATTACCGGAGCTATCGCTTACTTGAAATTGTGAGCTCATAATATCGTAATCTTTAGTAAGATCATCCGCTTCTAATTCAAAAGGCGGCGTTTGACTCGCGCCTGATTCCGGAGCGACCAATTGCGGTTTGGGCGGCCCCGTTGTTTTTGTTTTATCGCGATAGCAACTATCAATAATCACATTGGGTAAAAATTTATCCAAGTTCCCCAAGCTGTAGGTCGTAGCCGTATATTTTTTATTGGGAATATCAATATCTACCAAAGCATAGCAATAATGATCATAGGCTTTTTGTATTTCGGGATAATTTTCCTGATTAGGATACATGCCCCAGCGGTCTAAAGCCGATCCGGCGCCGCCGGAAAGCATTAAGCGCACATTGCCTTCCTGTACGGCGCCTCTTTCATAATTATGGGAATGGCCGTAAAAAAGAAAATCCGCCTTGCTGTATTTATTTAAGGTGGGAATTACACGATCCTGAACATATTGAGTATTACCGTCCGGCCACATTTCACTGTGTCCCGGATGATGATTGTAAGCGAAAATCCAATCGATATCATCATCATTCTGAGCTTTCGTTAAGATTGTATCTAACCAGGCAATTTGTGTATCGTTACGCAAGCTCACATTGCTGTTAATACCGATAAACAATGCGCGGCCGATTTGGAATGAGTAATATTTTTCACCTTCCGCTCCGCCTATATCTTCATACTTCATATATTGGTAATAGTTATCCGCTTCACCTTCATGATTGCCGATACTCACCATAACCGGTATATTGGCAGACATAGCGGCAAGGGGTTCAAAAAATTCGGTTTTATATTCATATAATACATCTCCCCTTGTAACGATGTCACCCACATCGATAATTAGGTTTATGCTCTCTTCAATATTCTCCCCGTATAATCGTTTTGCCGTATTTTTCATACTATCAACGATTTCCTTAAATTTATCAGGATCCGTTCGGTTATCGCCCATAACAAAGAATCTTATATGCCCGCTGTTTTCGCCGTTAATAGGCTGTGTTTTGAATTTATAAATTTTTGATTCGAAGGTATCGGTTTTCGCTTTATAATAATAGGTTGTGGACGGCGTCAAATCGGTCAGTTTTACGGTATGCCACCAGCGGCTTGAATCCGGGAATATATGCACCGTGCCCGTTTCAACGCTGCCCAATGTTTCATCCGTACCATACTCCACAACGGATTCCTCGCCGGGAGAGGCATGCCAGCTGATATAAACGGAAGTAGGCGTAGGAGTTTGCAAATATGGCTCAACAGACACCGGTTGGAGTTTGTGCTCATATCCGCCAAGCGCTTCTATCTCGGAATCGCTTAAAGCTCTTGAAAACAATTTTACATCCGCAACATTTATCGGAGCGTCTTCATTATTATCATCGGCAAAAAGCAAAAATGTACTCCCAAGCGAGAACCGCCCGTCAATATCACCCGGCGTACCCTCAAGACGTTTAACGCCGTCGCTGTAATAGTTATATCGCGTTCCGTTTTTTACCGATATTGCAATTCTATACCAATCCTTTGTATGGTTGTATATATAATTGGTGTATCCCGTGGCCCCAACGCCCATATTACCCCAAGGAGTAATAAACCACTCGCCGTCATCTTGATTGGTCGCGTCGGTTTGATACATACAGTACCATACACCCGCCCTGGGAATTTGGATATCAAGAACAAGTGTAAATTCATTTACTCTGCTGCCGCCGCTGCCGTTTAGGTCAATGCCGTGGGGTACAATGAAATTTGTTCCATTGGCAACGTTTACAGCGCCATCATTTATTGATGGGCCGGGAACATAAGACACACCATTGCCCTGCTGAACCAAATCATTACCAACAACGGCCTTCCCTGGATTTTGATGATCATTAAAATCCCAATGTCCTACCAAGCCTTCCTGCGCAAAAGACAGTTGTATAAACAATACGGTTAATAAAGATAGACGTCTCATAAATTCTCCATTCGAATTCTTCCAAGAATTTATCCCTATTGGGAATGCCAGCGGTATTTTTTGCAAAGCAATAACAAATCAAACCGGTGTCGCCCCCACTCTTCCACTGCTGTCATCACGTGTGCATTAATCGGGAATCCGAATCTAAGCGTTTCAGCATTAAAATTCACCGATTTATCGAAGAATGACAAATAGTGAGCTTTATTCCTTCACTCCTGCCATCCATTAACCTTACAAAATAAACAAAAAAACCTAACATTACTATTTAATCAACAGAGCCTTTAATGTTTTTGTATAACCCGGCGCTTCCAAACGATACAAATAAGCGCCTGAAGGAACCGAAACACCATGGGCATTTCTCCCATTCCAGCGTAAATTGTATTCTCCTGACTGCATTTCTTTATTTACCAATATTTTTACAAGACGCCCGTCAATGGAGTAAACTTTTAAAGTAACATTACCCGCATTTTTAATAGTAAACTTTATGCTCGTCGCCGGATTAAAGGGATTGGGATAATTAGCATACAATTTTGTTTCTTTAACTACGGCGGTAGAAGGTTCGCCAATGGCTTGCGGATCGTCATTGGTAAACGACCATTCATTCGACCATTCCGACCATTGCAGGTTTTTATCACGGTATCGCATACGCCACCAATACGTTTTACCCTGACTAAGTCCAAGACCGGTTATTAAAAACTTATTCAATTCTATACCCTTATTAACGTCTATCGGAGTATAATAAGGAGAACCGCTGTCTTTATAAATATCTTCAAAATCCTGTATTTTTTCCACTTTAGGGTAGCTGTAATCGCCTTTTACATCCGTTACTTGAAATTGCGAACTCATGATATCATAATCTTTGGTTAAATCTTCTGCTTCAACCCAAAAGATCGGCTTAATATAAGCGCCGGAATCAGGAGATACCAACTCCGGTTTTGCGGGAGGCAGCGCATTTTTATCACGATAAAACGAATCGATCATTATATTGGCAAGCGGTTTATCATCATTTCCAAGACTATAAGACTTTGTTATATATTTTTTTGCGGCAAGATCAATATCAATAATGGAATAACAATAATGGTCGTAAGTTTTCTGGATTTCAGGATAATCGATATTTGTATAATCGCCCCAGCGTTCCAAATAAGAGCCGCTGCCGCCTACGAGCATTAGACGCAAATTGCCTTCCGGCAGGGCGCCCCGTTCATAATCATGCGCATGACCGTAAATGGCCATTTCCGCCTTACTGTATTTATTAAGTACCGGAAGAACTTGAGCTTGTACATAAAGTCTGGCGCTGGGAGGAGAAATTTCCGTATGTCCCGGATGATGAAAATAGGTGATAATCCAATCAATATCATCATCATTCTGAGCGTCTTCCAAAACTGTTTTCAACCAATCTATCTGCGTGAGAGTACGGTAATTAAACTCATAATCCAATCCCATATCGCTGCTTTTATTCGTGTTTAAGGCAATAAAACAAATACGGCCGAGTTTATAACTGTAATAGGGTTCTCCCTCTGCGCCGGCAAAATCCTCGTATTTCATATAGCTGTAAAAATTTTCTGCTTCCCGCTCATGATTACCGATACTGACCATCGTTGGAATATAAGGCGATACAGGTTCAAGCGGCTTAAAAAACTGGTCGTCAAATTGCCGCAGAATTCTTCCATCATTAACGATATCGCCTACATTTATGATTAAGTTGATACTATCAATGCCCGATGCGCCGTATAGTTCATTAACTTTATCTTCTATATTATCTACAATTTGATAGAGTTTTGTACCGCTAACGCGTTGATTATCTCCAATTACGACAATACGAAAATGGCCGCTATTGGCGCCTTTGGCGGGCGGCGTTGTAAATCTATAAATAGAAGATTCATGGCCGCCTGATTTCGCTTTATAATAATATGTGGTATTAGGCGTTAATCCTTTTAATTTTACCATATGCCACCAACGTGATGAATCGGGAAAAACATAAACCGAGCCGCTTGCCGTTTCTCCGAGAGACGCGCTGCTTCCATATTCCACTACTGCATCGTCGCCCGGATAAGCGTTCCAACAAATATATATTGAACTATCCGTGGGCGATTGCAAATAGGGATTTATTTCCGTATCCACCACAGGGACAAAATAACCGCCAAGCGCTTCGATTTCGCCATCGCTTAAGGCTCTGGAATATAGTTTTACATCGGCAACATCTATAGGGCCGTCTTCTCCATTTTGATCGGCAAATAATAAGAATTTACTGCCAAGAGCAAATCGCCCGTCAATTGATCCCGCCGTCCCCTCTAACAGTTTCACGCCATCCGAATAATAATTATATTTAACCCCATTCTTAACGGAAATAGCAATTCGATACCATTTGTCGGTTCGATTAAAAATATAATTTGTATATCCAACGGCGCCGACTCCCATTTCGCCGTATTGATTAATAAACCAATCTCCGTCATTTGAATTAGCGCTGTTTGTTTGATACATGCAATAAGTATGACCGGAGGAAGGCTTAGTAGGCAAATGAATATCCATTACGATTGAGTATTCGTTTACCTGGCTACCTCCGCCGTTGGCATCCATACCATGATCAACGATAAGCTCACTCCCTATACCTATCCGTACGGCGCCGTTACTATCATCGGGACCGTCGACAACCCACATACCGCTGCCGCTAAGCGTTAAATCTTTTCCAACATCTGCCTTTAAAGGCTGCCCCGAATCATTAAAAGTCCAATGGCCGACCAAATCACTTTGGGCAATGGACAATTGGAAAAACAAGCCGATAATAAGCGCGCTAAAAACCATTAATTTTCTCATTTTTTCTTATATCTCTATTTTGAGTTTATATTTTTTTATTTAATCATATTATACATTTAGATTCTCCGATTTATCGGAGAATCTAAATGTTTGGGTTTTGTTCCCTCCACGTCCTGTCATTCCCGTCCCGTTTAAACGGAACGGGAATCTGAATCTTACCATTTGCTACATTCAAATTCCTGCTTTCGCAGGAAGGACAAATAGTTTCTCCACATCTGTCATTTTATTAACAAAGCTTTCAACGTTTTCGTATAATTCGGCGCTTCGATCTTATATAAATAGGTTCCGGACGGAACCGAAATATTATTTTCGTTCTTTCCATCCCAACGAACCTGATATGCGCCTGTTGACATTTCATTATTCACCAACGTTCTTACAATACGGCCTTCGATCGAATAGATTTTTAGCGTGACTTTTCCCGGCTCTTTTATGGCAAATTTGATTGTAGTGGCCGGATTAAAAGGATTGGGATAATTTTCATATAACTTCGTCTCTTTAACCACAGGAACAAGCGGTTCGTCAATAGAGGTGACATTACCAAACGAACGTTCTTCCGACCATTCCGACCATTGCAGGTTTTTATCCCGATACCTCATACGCCAATAGTATGTTTTACCCGTTTCCAATCCTTTACCCGTTACCATATATTTCGATAAATCGATATTTTTATTCAGATCGATAGGCTCATAATCCGGAGCGCCCGTATCGCCATATATATCTTCAAAATCACGGATGACGTCTATTACGGGATTATTATAATTACCGGAGCTATCGCTTACTTGAAATTGTGAGCTCATAATATCGTAATCTTTAGTAAGATCATCCGCTTCTAATTCAAAAGGCGGCGTTTGACTCGCGCCTGATTCCGGAGCGACCAATTGCGGTTTGGGCGGCCCCGTTGTTTTTGTTTTATCGCGATAGCAACTATCAATAATCACATTGGGTAAAAATTTATCCAAGTTCCCCAAGCTGTAGGTCGTAGCCGTATATTTTTTATTGGGAATATCAATATCTACCAAAGCATAGCAATAATGATCATAGGCTTTTTGTATTTCGGGATAATTTTCCTGATTAGGATACATGCCCCAGCGGTCTAAAGCCGATCCGGCGCCGCCGGAAAGCATTAAGCGCACATTGCCTTCCTGTACGGCGCCTCTTTCATAATTATGGGAATGGCCGTAAAAAAGAAAATCCGCCTTGCTGTATTTATTTAAGGTGGGAATTACACGATCCTGAACATATTGAGTATTACCGTCCGGCCATATTTCGCTATGTCCCGGATGATGATTATAAGCAAAAATCCAGTCAATACTGCTAT
The DNA here is from genome assembly GCA_964424545.1 of uncultured Calditrichaceae bacterium. Taxonomy (GTDB): domain Bacteria; phylum Calditrichota; class Calditrichia; order Calditrichales; family Calditrichaceae; genus JAUVIB01. Next base: position 3,479 of record CAYRJN010000026.1, on the reverse strand, counting down.
CATTCTGCGCTCTTGTCAAGATTGTATCCAACCAGGCAATTTGTGTATCGTTACGCAAGCTAACATTGCTGTTAATACCGATAAATAGCACTCTGCCAATAGTAAATGAGTAATATTTTTCACCTTCCGGACCGCCGATATCTTCATATTTCATATATTGATAATAATTGTCCGCTTCCCCTTCATGGTTACCGATACTCACCATAACCGGAACATTTGCAGACCAATTTGCCAACGGCTCAAAGAACTCCGTTTTATACTGGGATAAAATTGATCCGTTGGTAACGATATCGCCCACATCAAGGATTAAATTAATCTCCTCTTCTATATCTTCGCCATAGCGTTTTACAGCCGTACTTCTCATACTGTCCAAAACTTCGGTAAATTTATCCGGATCTGTACGATTATCCCCTATTACAAAAAAGCGAATATGGCTGCTGTTTTCGCCCTTAACCGGCGGCGTTTTGAATGTATAAATATCCGACTCAAAAGAATCGGTTTTTGCTTTATAATAATAGATCGTGGAGGGCGTTAAATTGGTTAATTTTACGGTATGCCACCAGCGGCTTGAATCCGTAAATATATGCACCGTGCCCGTTTCAATACTGCCCAATGTTTCATCCGTCCCATACTCAACAACCGATTCCTCTCCGGGAGAGGCATGCCAGCTGATATAGACGGAAGTCGGTGTTGGCGTTTGTAAATATGGTTGTATTAACGAATCAACGGGAGGGGGGGGGGCTTTATGTTCATATCCGCCAAGCGCTTCAATTTCGGCATCGGTTAAAGCCCGTGAATAGAGTTTGGCGTCAGCCACATTAATCGGACTATCTTCATTATTATTATCGGCAAAAAGTAAAAAGGTGTTCCCAAGCGAGAACCGCCCGTCAATAGAGCCCGCCGTACCTTCAAGTCGTTTTACGCCGTCGCTATAATAATTATACTGTACGCCGTTCTTTACGGATACAGCAATGCGATACCATTCCGTTGTACGATCATAAATATAATTGGTATACCCTGTAGCGCCTACGCCCATATTGCCTGACGGACTGATAAACCATTCGCCGTCGTCTTGATTGGTCGCATCGGTTTGATACATACAATACCATTTATTGGTTGCCGGTATTTGAATATCCATAACAATGGAAAATTCATTCACATTGCTTCCCCCGCCGTTGGGATCAATACCATGGGGAACAATAAAATACGTGCCGTTGGCTACCTTAACGGCCCCATCGTCCATAGATGGACCGGGAACATAGGTTACGCCGCTTCCCTGCTGAACCAGATCATTGCCGATTTCTGCTTTACCCGGATTATTCGGATCGTCAAACTTCCAATGGCCCACCAAATCGCTTTGAGCAAATGAAAGGCCCAAGAAGAGCGACACTGAAAATATGGCGATCAAAGTTAATTTTCTCATTTTTCTTCCTTTCGTATTATGAATTTAATTTTTTTTACTTAATCAATCTAAACCTTTAGACTCTTCGTTTTATCGGAGAACGACAGCGATGAATATTCCTGCCGTCATCCCCGAATGTCTTTATCGGGAATCTAAATTTTTGCGGTAGCTATATTCAGATTCCTGCCCGCGCAGAAATGACAAAACGCTCCATCCTGTTATCCCTCCATGTTTTAAGCGGAAATCTAAATCTTGCCAGGTGCGGCGTTTAGATTCCTCCTTTCGAAGGAATGACAAGCATGCCTTGTGTTCCCCCATTCGGAATCTTTATTTCACCATGTCGGGTCCACAATGGGCACCGCCATGCGATTGCTGCTTCTCTTATAAACCTGCAGATCAATCGTATGTGTTTTTTCACTTTGCACTACTTTTATAGTATCCAAAACCGCTTCATTTATCCATACGGGATAAACTTTTTTCAAAGAATCAATTTTCAAATCCAATGCATGTCGAATGCTGTCAATCATCAAATGCCTTTTGGCATCCGAATATATATTTTTATATGTAGAATCTTTTTCAATTTCTTCAAGACTATCGGCATAAATCTCTTGTAAATAATTTTTTATGGATTTATCTTTTACTCTTACATCTTTTAAATAATAATTTCGAGCCTCTTTATATACCCATTTATCCCGCCATGATTTCAACTCATTCTGTACGGAAGGCTCATCTTTCAAATCCATTTCATCGGCTTTTTGCAAAAGATATTTATTACGTACTTGTAAAGCCAGTTCGTCGGCGACTCTCGGCCTGATGCTTTTGGGATTGCGCGGATTTATTTTAATATCCCGCCAAATATTTCCCCTATCCAAAACATCTTTGACCGTCCACGGTTTTCCATCAACAGTTAATAAGGCGCTATTCAATTCTTCATTTAATTTAAACAGATTAGATGATTTATCTTTTGCATTCATCACAACCTCTTTGAAATCTTTTTTTCTTAAGGCATCCGATTCTTTCCATTCCGTTAAAGCCTTAGCCAAAATATTAAAAGGAGCGGATTTGAATTTCAATGTTTTTGAGGAAACCAAATTATGTACATATTTTTCGGCGTCTTTTTTTAGTTGTCTATAATATAAAATCTGACGATATTTTTCATAACCGTTTTTATAATCAAAATCTGTAATCATATCTCGTCTGACATCAAGAACCTGAAATATATAATAAACGCCGTTAATTAAAACGGGATCGGATATATCGCCGACGGGTAAATCCTTAATAGCGTTAAGAACATTATCCGGAACATCAAGATACGTTACGTACTGAGTTGTCAAATCTTTGGGCTTTATGGGTAATTCGGGATTTTTTTTTAGTATTTTATCCAATATTTCCGTGTAACCTTCTTTCCTCATTGCTTCGCAAATGGCTTTAGCGCTTTGCTCATTGGGTTCAAACCAATAGCGCATTTTCCAGCTTACTTTGGCTTTTGTGATTGCATCTTTTATTTGTTCGGAAGTGATATTTATTTTTGATCCGACTTCTTTGGTAAATACTTGCTCTATCAACAGTTCGTTTAATAATTCTTTTTCATATTTTTTAACTCTTGGCGCTTGGTCAAAACCGCGTTTGTAGCCGTCAAGAGAAAGCAATTTTTCTTTGATCATATAGTCAAGATAAGAACGCTTCGGGTCCGGTTTTTTCTTTAGATGCGGGAACCCCGTTTCATAATTATTTCTAAAATCTTTCACGGTGATTACATCTTCGCCTACTCTTGCCAATACAACTTCTTTGTTTTTATCTTTACTACATGCGAATAGTATAACGACCATAATAATAAATGTAACATACCGTTTCTTTTTATAACTCATTTTCATCTCAATTAATTGCATTTTTAATAATATTGACAAATTTATTTTACACACGGATTCCTGCTTACGTAGGAATGACAAAACCCTCCCTCCTGTCATTCCCGCATGTTTTTGGCGGGAATCTGAATTTTGATTTTCCCTATAAACCCTAAGGGAATTCAATTCCGCTACATTTGGATTCCTGCCTACGCAGGAATGACTATAACGTC
>CAYRJN010000025.1:15136-29848 GCA_964424545.1 uncultured Calditrichaceae bacterium | reverse complement strand
ACAAGTTTTCCGGCAATATCAATCACATCGTCTTCTTCTACAAAAGACATTTCCATATCTATTTGCGTAAATTCCGGTTGCCTGTCTTTTCTCAAATCTTCATCTCTAAAACATTTTACTATTTGAAAATAGCGATCAAATCCAGACACCATTAATAGTTGTTTATAGGTCTGCGGCGATTGCGGCAAAGCATAAAATTTTCCTGGATGATTTCGGCTTGGAACAAGGAAATCTCTGGCGCCTTCCGGAGTGGATTTCATCAACACAGGCGTTTCGATTTCTAAAAAATTATTATGTGTTAAATAATTGCGTACGATTTGATTTACTTTACTGCGAATTATGAAATTATTCTGTAATTTTTTCCTTCTTAAATCAAGATATCGATAAGTCAGCCTAGTCTCTTCTTTTACATCAAGATCTTCGGATATTTCAAAAGGAGGAACCTTTGATTTGTTGAATATAATAAGATTATCAACCTCAACTTCTATTTCGCCGGTTTTTAAGGCCTCGTTTAGAGAATCTTCCGGCCTTTTTTCAACATTTCCTCGTATTTCTATGACATATTCACTTTTTAAATCTTTAGCTTGCAAATAGATATCTTTATTTATTTCAGGATTAAAAACTATTTGAGTTATTCCGTACCGATCGCGTAAATCAATAAATATCAAAGATCCATGGTCCCTAACACTATGGACCCAGCCGCTTAGTACAACCTTTTCTCCTATGTTTTTTAAAGTAAGTTCATTACATGTATGAGTCCTTCTCACTTAAATTATCTCCTTATGAATTACCGATATATGTTCGATATAATTGTAGCTTTATGCAACAAAACAGTTCGTTATTTCCCTAAAAAAAAAGCCGCATAAATGCGGCTTTCTGTTAAATTTAGCTGCCAAATATGTATTTTTGTCTGAAAGTAACGTTTCCTTCCTTGCGGTCTATTTTTGAGAATCGCCAACTTCTAATTCTTCTCACGACGCATGATTCTACCTTTTTATTCCTTAAAGTGGAACTGGCAATTCGGACATTACTAACCTTGCCGTTAGGCAAGATTGTAAATACTACGTTAATGCTTCCCTTAAGATTAGGATTAATTCGCGTCTCTTTTTTGTAACAATTTTCAATTGCATCGGCATGTTTATTAACAACTCGCCCGATGGCGTCAGCTGATCTGTTAGCGGATTTCGAACCTTTCCCCGACACGCTGCCTTTATCAATTTTAATTGAAAATTTACCGCGTCTTTTAATTGATACGGAACCGCTTTGTCCAACTCCGCCTTCAATCAAATCGTCAATGCCGGCAGCTCCGGCACCTCCGCCAGTAGACCTTGCCCCTAAAACAGAACGCCTTGAACCCGAGGAAGCCGACTGCAAACCGCTTACGCCGCCAAGAACCTGATCCAAATCGCCTACGCCGCCTGCTCCCTGATCTCCAAGCACATCATAAACAGCGGCGCCTGATCCACCGCCGCCGCCTGCCGATAATTCAGCTAAAATACCTGTACCGGCAACAGATTGTTCCATCGCCGATCTTTGAGCGCTTCGTCTTGCCGCGGCAGCTCTTCTTGCAGCGCGTCTATCTGCAGCAGACGTTCCTGCAGCTTCGGCTCTTTTACCTTCATCTTTTTTAGCGCGTTCGTCAACTTTTTCTTCTTTGGGGGCTTCTTCTCCTCCTGACATAGCGCCAGTATCTTCCTGCTGCTGAGGCTGCTCCACAACAAATTCGGTATTATAGAATTTTTTCAGATAGTTTTTCTTAACGGCATTATTGATCGCTTCTTCGGAATATTCTTTGTTAGCAAAGATGATAACCATTCCATAAACCAAAATAAACGAAATCAATAATATTAGATAGTAGCGCCTATCAAAACCATCTAAAATATTTCTTTCGAATTCTTTCGGAAATGCAGTTAGGCGAAAGCCTCCGGCCGCAGCTGGTCTTGGTGCGCTTTGTTTGTTTGGCACAGATTTAGACTGCTTCATTCTTAACCTTTATTTTTAATTTTTTTATTAACCTACTTTTATAGTCAATAATCGAATTTTATAAAATTCCGATTTAGCGCATGTAAACATTACCTTCATTACTAATTCAAATGGCAGCTTATAGTCTCCCTGAATAATAACGAGATGCGTAAATTCCTTACCGACCTCTATCTCCAGTTCTCTTTCTTGCTGGGCATATTCCGCTAATTTCGAGGCAAGTGCGGGAATAAGCATTTGGTCTTTTGGCACCGTTTGTGCATTTATTGGCACTAACGGTTGATCATTTACCAATATCTCTTTTTGGGTTACGGATACCATTAATTCTTTTTTTGCCTTTTCGTCTGCCGTAGAATTCGGCAACCTTAAATTTTCTGAAGGTGTTATTAATGCGCCTTCGGTTGAAAAAGATTTTAATAAGAAGAGTAATATGATGGTCATCATGTCCATCATTGAGTTCATATTTAGTGAACCTTCTTCTTTTTCAAGATTTTTTTTCGCTTTTGACGGTTTGAAAGCCATAAAGCCTAATCTCCAATAATTTATTTATAATATGCTGCCAAAATTTATCTGCGGGAACAGAGGTAATATATTATCATTATCCTCGTAAGTCTGTATATGGTCCATTACATCTATAATCACCTGATATTCAATGTCAGCCGATGCGGTAATGACCGCCCTGTCTTCATCAACAAAACCTTTTCCTGCTATTTTTTTCTTAATCTCAATTAATTTCGTTTTTAATAATTCATAGTCATAGGTTCCGTCAGAACTTTTAGGTATAGTCGGGCCTTCCGCCGTACCTTCTTCATTAGCTAATATTGTTGCGGCATTTGCAATTGAAATTCCCTCATGGGATATTGCTATCTTCAAACCGAGAACTTTTTGTTTCTCTTTATTTTCCTGATTATCGCTGCCGCCACCACCACCGCCAACATTTTTACTGGGCGGAATATTTATTTCCAATACAGACAATTTTACCCACTCTGCGCTTACAATCAGCAACGGAATCAATACAACCATTAAATTCATAACGGGTCGTATATCCAACTCCATTTCAAGGTTATCCGTGTTTCGGCGCATTGATGGTTTGTATGCCATTTTTAATCCCTTATCTTATCATAATAAATGAAGTATTTTTTTATTAACGATTACCGGTGATTAAATTGATTAATTTAACAAGGTGTTCGTCTAATTCATCAATTATTTTTGATGTATTATTAGAAATAACCGTATAAATAATTAGCGTAGGAACAGCTACAACCAGTCCAAAGATAGTCGTATTCATAGCGGTTGAAATACCGCTGGCCAGCATTTTACTTTTATCTGCTTCGGCAACCGTATCACTACCTACGGCAGCGAAAGAAAGAATCAGTCCGTAAATTGTTCCCATCAGTCCCGTTAATGTTGAAACATTAGCCAGCATGGAAAGATAGTTTGTTCTTTCTTTTAGCTTAGGGATAACTTCCAAAGTCGCCTCGTCAACCGCATTTTGTATTGCACGGAAATCGAGTTCTTCACTTTCATTGGCTCTTTTTAAAGCGCGTAAAACAACGTACGGCAGCGCTTTTTGTTTTCCTTTTTCGCATAACTGAATCGCTCTTTCCATATTTCCGCCGGCAACCAGTTTTCTAATTTCGGCCATAAATTTATTAGCGTTTATATTTGAGCGAACCATAATATAATAAACCCGCTCCGCACCTATTGCAACTGCTACCGCGCCAAATAACGCAATAAAATACATATAAAATGAACCGTCGGCACTCAATGCAAAGGATTGGCCAAATTGATGCATAAAAATTTCCATGAAAGGACTCCTCCTTGATTAATAAATAACTTATTCTTTATCTTTGTTTATTTACCATTTTATTTATATCGATAACATAACTGTTCTTATCACTATATTTATCTTTTATAACAAACCTTTCGCTTGCCCCTGAAATTTCAGGTATAAATGATTTCTGCATTTTAACTTCGTCAAAGTTCGGTTTGATACGATCACTAAACAAAGTCACTTGTGGCTTTTCCACAACAATCTTAATCTTGGTCGTCCCGAGTTCAATAATATCCCCGTTGTCATTTTGATTTTGCTGTTGATTATTATTCACATTTTGCGCAAAAACAGAAACAGAATGCATAAGAATAATAATAAATACGAACAAAACCAAATTTAATTTACGATCCATATTTCCGCAACCTCTATTTTACTGAAATTCTGTTTTTATTTAAAATATTAACTTTTTTAAGTATTATCGGATCAATTTCAATTTTCTTTACTTTAGCTTTTTCCTCTGCCGCCTTCGTAATATCGGCAGGCAATACTTCTATGTAACCATAGAATTTCAGCCCTTGTCTGGAATGGTCCTTATCTTCAACATCGATACCGATAACATTTTTGCCCTGTTTTAATATAATATCAAAAGTATAATAATCCAAAGTATCTAAGCGGGCGTAATCATCATATTCATCATCAAGCAAGTATTCGCCGTTAAGATATATACGAAAATCATTATCCGCCGTAACATAGAAATTTCCATCAAGAGGCGTTCCGTTAATTTCGAAACTTTTTCTGAAGAAAACAACAGTATCAGCATCGCCGGTTGTAGTCGTAACATTTTCCGCCAGCGAATCTCCTGTAAATTGCAAAGAGTCCGTAGATTCGGTCAAATTCAACGAGTCATTGATACCCGTAGAAGTATCAACTACGCCTATCCCGAGACTATCCGTCCCGATACTATCAGATCCGATCGATAAACTATCTTGCAATATCGACGAATCGGAAGAGACCAATCGTACCCAAATGGCGGAAGGATTGACATCCAATCCGGCAAACTGATTAGAATTACTCGGTATAACCTCTGCATTTGCCCATTCACTGTCGTTAAAATCAATGGTCGGCCATACTTCTTCAAAATATTCGGTCGTCGCTTTCCATGAATCATCGGAAGTAATCATAACTTTATCTTTTTCAACGTTATCTGCAAAAGAAACTGGATCAATTTTTATTAGCCGCAATATGATTTTATTAGCCCAAAGATTTTTTATATCTTTTTCGTTTTTTATCTCTAACGCCTTTTCCAATATCGCCCTGGCATTATCCGTTAAGGAGTAATAGAACTCTTCATAAGCGGTCGAAGCATCGTCATAGTTATAATTTTCAGTGGAATCAAACCTCACTCTATAAAACTCTTTCAGCTTATTCGCCTCGTCGGAATATGTATACATGGTATCCGTTACTTCCACAACGAAACGCAACATATTGTCTTCCGTGTTTTTCACCAAATCGTTTTTAATGCCGTTTTCTTCTGCAAAATCCAAAGTACTGTTATATTCGTCTATTATTCCTGTGCTTAGGCCGTTTGTAAGATCTATCATCTGGTTGGCAGAGTTTTGTAAAACATAATAATCCCTGCCTTGCGCATCAACCGCCCCGAATTCCTTTTCAACAAGGTCCTTAAATCCGGTTGTGGCATCTTTATACTGTGTCAATGCTTCATGGACTACCTTTTCTTGTTGCTGCGGTACGATATTCATTTGCAGCAAAATTTGTCTTTTTGATTCTTCCACATATTTATTTGAAAGTCCCAATACTTGCGCTTCTTCAACATTTCGCATGTGCGCAGCGACGGATTTTTCTACGGCCGGCTTAATTTGTTTTATTATCTGGATCTTAAATATCATCGATTTAAACGGATCGCTATAAGGAGACTTTAAGCTCAAAATATATTCTATACTTTTTGATGTTAAATCGGCTTCTGTATATAACAATTCGGAAATTTTATCCTTAGCCAATTCTTCATACTTTATGGCCAAATCACGCGTTGAATCGGCAATTGAAACGCGCTTTACGCCGCCAAGGGAATCGGAGTTCTCCGCCGACAAAGTATCCGTTTCAGAAATGGCTGGTTCTTCCGAAGCGTTCATATCAACACCTAACTTTTCGGCGATTTTCGGAATATTCGCAACGACCTGTTTAAATTCTTCAACCGCTTTATCATATAATGCGGCAGACTCTTGATTTATCTTCAACTGTGCCAGAAATTTTTTATTTGCGTCTAAACTTTGCGGCACCTCTTGATGAGCGTATTTATCGGCAAATTCTTCATAAATATAAGCCATATTGTAAGTTGCTTCAAAACTCCTTGCGGAACCGAAACTTAATACTTTTTTGTAAGCCGTAAGAAGTTCCCCCAATAACGTCTTCATTTTTTGTTGTTGAGCAGCGATATTGCTTTCCGGTTGCTTTAATTCAATAGAAGCATATTCTTTATGAAGAATTTGCGCCAATTTATTTACCGCCTCGCCGGCAATAAACAGGTTCGCATCTTTTCCCGCTTTTCTAAACTGCTCGCTGCGCGCGATAGCTTTGTTGTATTCAATTTTTGCCAAATCAGGCTGTCCGTTTTCCAAATAATAATTACCTCTTTCATAAAAGGCCTCGATTGTACGCGGATCATCCGGATATTTTTGAGCAAATTCTTCATATACTCTATTAGCTTCCACCATGTTATCTAATTTCAAATAATACTTTGCTTTATCAAAATATAGATCAATTGAAGCGGCAGAATTGGGATAAGTGGCAATATACTTATCATTAATTCGTATGGCATTATTCCAATCTTCGGCCTTTACATAATAATAGCTGGCATTATATAACGAAGGTTCGGCATCTTTTGATTCGGGGTATTTATCAAATATCCGCTCATATGTTTCGGCTGCCTTAGCATATTGTTCAAGCTCCTTATATCCGTCGGCAATACTCAGTAAAGCGCCCATAGTATATTTTGAATCGGGATATTTAACAACCAGTGTATCAAATGTGCTTATAGCCCGAACCCAATCTTTGGCTTTTTGAAAATTTAACCCCGAATTATTCAAAGCCGCTTGAACAAGACGATCATCATAGGGCGCTTCTTTGTAAACGCGAAGGAATTCATTAGCCGCGGCAAAATAGTCTCCCTGATCCTTCAAATATTCCGCATTCTTAAAAATAGCCTGCGCCATTCTTTGTTCGGCAAACTTACGCTGTTCTTCTGAAGCAGCCGGATCGTCTATAATTTTCTTGGCTATGATTTCGCTATCCTGAAATTTTCCTAAGGCAAAGTATGAATCCATAATTGAACTCATGGCAAGATTCTTCTCCTCCGCTCCGGGGAAACGCTTTACAAGAGTTTGATAATATACCTTAGCTTCGGCAAACTTCTTATGATTATAATAAATAGCTCCCGCTGCAGCAAGAAATTCGGGGGTATATTCTCCATTGGGGAATAATCTTATATAATTATCATACGCTTCAACAAGACGCGATTCTTCAGGCGTGAGTTCTTCGGGACTTAATTTGGCGATATCCGCAAAGTTGATTTTCACCGTATCGCTCTTTCCATATTTCATTTTCACAAGCGTATCCGCAACATTAACGGCATTTAAAGCGGCATCCTGCTGATGCGCTGTTTGCAAATAGTAATCATTGCTTACGCGTATATACTCTTCATAGGCTTTTTCGAATTCGCCTAATCGAGCGTCAAGAGCAAATGCATAGGTCCAGTTGATATCGTAAGCGTTTGAATCGGTTGGAAAAGTGTTTAAATAGGTTTTAGCTTCGTTGGTAAATACCTTATATTGATCAATCGCGTCCGGTTTACCCTCCGAATAAAGTTCTTCGGCTTTTTCAAGGTCTATAACAATATTTGTTCTTAAAGCGCTTTCACTAATTTTCCGCGCTTTTTTAGTATATTTAATTTTATCCTTGACATCGCTTTCTTCAAGATTTTTATACCAGTCACTTTCCGGATTATAAGTATCATAAAGCTCTTTACGTTCCGCATAAGCTTCTTGATCCTTGCCCAAGGTGTAAAGCATATCAACTATATTTTTCTTTATTTCCGGCGCATCAAAATAATCCGGATACATATCGAGTAAATTTCTATAAGCGTAGATTGCTTTCTCATTTTCATCTATCTTTTGATAGGTTTTACCGATTGCGCGCATTACATCCACGCCATAGTCTTTGTTTCCAAGCTTTTCCAGCATACGGCGCGCTTTATCTACTCCGTTTTTAGTATAGTTTTCATCAGTAAAACTGATTCCAACATATTCTATCGCCTCGTCCCTAACATTTGGATTGGAAATTTTTGCATTCGGATCAAGCTTTTTAGAAGCTTCGATATCTTCCGCAACAATTAAAAAATAACTTATGGCATCATTGTAATATTTCGGATCTCTAGCCGCTAATTTATAATAACTCCAACCTAATTTATAAAGCGCTTCGTCATATCGTTTTGAATTTTTATATCGCAAAACCTTTTTATAAAGTTTTATCGCCTTTTCAAGTTCAACAATACTCTGTTCTTCATTTTTACCTTCTCGCGGATTAAAATAATACTCGGCCAATTGAATATAGGATTCCGGCGCATAGGGACCATCCGGATATTTATCGATCACTTCCTGATACAGCGCCCTGCTTTCAGCTCCTCTCCCCATTTTTTGTAATAAAAAAGCCTTAGTATATAAAGCGTCGTCAGCCAAATCGCTGGCAGGATATTCCGCAAGCAGTTTATCATATATTTTTATCGCTTCTGTATAATCTATCTTGGGGAATTCCGGCGGTTGCGGCTCTTGGGTAATTTTCCCTTCGTCAAAAAGGGTCATAAGACTATCATACTCATCCATCTGCTTGTCAAACAGTTCTACTTTTTTCTCATGAGCGCGTTGTGCGTCTTCAATATAATATTCAGCAATTCTGATATAAACTTTATCTTTGTCACCCAAGCTTTTTCCGCGATCGCCAAGGAAACTTTCACCCATATTTTTCCCTCGGACACGGGAATCTTCTTCCTCTTTTCTCAACTCTTCAATTTTTTTATTATAGTATTCTTTTATACGCAAAAGTTCGTCTACCGATATATTATTCAATAGGGTATCGTTAGCTGAAGTTTGCGCAAACAGTAATGTTTGAAAAATTGAGAATAGGAAATTAATTATTAAAAATAATTTAAATGATTTTTTCATATTTCTCTTCTAATTTTGATTATCATCTTCTAATGTTGGGGGTTCCGTCGTATCCAAAGTCCCAGATTCCGGCGGTTGGGTAGTATCAAGCTCTTCTCCGCTGGATTCGGATTCATGCGTATCAAAATAGCTTTCTTCAAATTGACGCTTTAACTCCTCTCTTTCCCTGATTCTTTCTTGCTCTCTCACCCGCCTGGTCATCAATGTAATTTCATTTTCAATTAAGGAGATTTTATATTTAATAGCGTCCTTGCGTTTTTCAAAATAATTATTTATTTCTTCAATTCTTTTTTGCATTTCCGCAATCTGTTCGGCTTTGGCCTGTTTGATGGCAAAATTAACATTTGCCATTCCAAATGCACCATAATCGCTCCATTGATATAAGTTAATATCCGATTGCTTTTCTTCTGCGCTGTAAGCCAGCGTTTCGACAAAATCGGTTTTTTTCAGTAACTCGGCATAGGCGTCTCTCTGCATTTCAAGAGCTATAACTTTTTTGTAATCTCTCCTCGCTTTAGCATTTTTAATCTGTATCTCAATTTTAGATAGTTTTTTAAGCAGCAAAATACGTTCCTGAGCCGCTTCCTGCCGCATCTGATTAATCGACTGGTTTTCACTTTCCAAAACACTTTCTTTGCGGGCCAGCGGCTGGTCGTCAAAATAGTTTACCCCAAAAGCCGATGTCGGTTTATCATCCGGAATCAAACTGACCGCATAATAAATTTTTTCTTCCAAAAGTTCGATTTTTTTCAAAGCGGCTTTATCATCCTGCTCTATAGCCAATTTTTTCAAACGCTCTAATTCATCCAACTGCTCCTTAAAACGCATGATTTCTTTCCGGGAAGACATACCCGCCGAACTCACGTCCGTATAAGTTAATTTATATAAAGGTTTCTGCAGCTTCCTCTTAATCGCCTTTGCCTTATAGTACGCGCTTACATTTTTCTCACGCAAAGCCTTCTTTTCCAAATAATCCGCCGTACGATAGGCTTTCTTTATTTGCTTAAGCTCCGTATTCATTTTATCGGATACGAGCTTTCTCGTTTTCGCGTCATAGGAATATTCGTATTTACGTAACGCTTCGTCGGGTTTCTCTTCCATTTGATAAATGTAACCCATAAGCGTATTGGCTTCGAGATAGTAATCGGAAAAATAATAATTGGTTAATATCTTTTTTAGATATCCCTTTGCCATGCTGAAATCTTTGGGCTGATCGACATCTTTATTCATTTCAATGGCGAAATACGTCCACGCATATCCCATAATTACACGATCGTAACGGCTGTAATCGCCAGGGATTTCATCAAAATTCCGAATAGCATTATAATAATTGCCCAGCTCATAATTCAAGTAAGCGATTTTTAAATATAGAGTGGATCTAAATTGCGGGTCTATTCCCGGCTTTATCAATTGTTGAAAAATGGTAATCGATTGTTCAAGCTCTCCCGTTGCTGCATACGCTTCCGCCAATATATAGCGTGATTCATTATAATAAGCGGAACTCGGCGATACTTCCAAAGCCACAGCGACAACCTTTTCATACATCTTGCCTTTAAAAGCGGATATAAGGGCGATAAAACTTGCAAATTCAAGATTAGGGTCTGTCGTGGATACCTGAGACTTCATCGTTTCAAATAGACTTAACGCCTCTTTATACCGATTGAAGTGGTAGGCTATATAAATCAACTGACTGTATGCGGCGGGCGTGTATAAAGACAACGACGAAAATTTATTTATTAAAAGCTCATAATCTTTTTTTGCCAAATTATACCGTCCAAGCATAAAATTGGCCTTAGCTTTATAAAATAAAAGATCGTCATAACTTTGCAAATCCTTATATCGTTTTATTATTTCTCCAAATGATCGTTCGGCAAGATCATAATAACCGTAATTAAAAGCCAACGCAGCTTCTTTAATTTCTCTTTTTAACATTCTGTTGCGGTCGATCGATGTTGCATTTTTTAACAATTTGTTTTTAAGGACCTGTATATCTGTCCAACGCAAATCGTACTTTACGCGGTCATTTAATTTCCATTCTTTATATAAATCATAAACGGAAATATTTTTGTTTGCCGAACTAACGGTCGAAATACTTGAACCTCGATTTAGTTTTTGTTTGGTTTTGGCGATACCCGACATAAGTTTGGGATTGCTGTTTAATTTTGCGCCCGGGTCGCGTTGTATCATATCTTCGGCAATATGAAGCAGTTGTACAGCCTCTTCAATCGCTTTGGAACGCTCATAATCTATAACACCGCTGCCAATAGCTTCCTCTATCTGCCGCTCAACCTGAGAGGCGAACTGATCCAGTGCTGAAGAGCCCATCCCGACAAGACGTCCTTTCAAAGCTCGGACTTCGGCCAATTGAGACTCCAGACGACTGAAATACTTCTTTCGATATGAAGTTACATTGCCAACACGCTCTTTCATTTCGGCATTAATCATCCTGATTTGCTGGACGATAAATCGTTCGTTATCGATGGACTCGCTTTGATAACGATTAAAAAGACTGTTGACATATTCCCGAAGATCCTTATTAAACGCAGGATCGCCCATAGATTGCCCTTTAACGCCAAGCGTCAGCATCATAAATAACGAAGCAATCAATAATGATATTTTTTGGGAATGTAGTTTAATTTTCATCTATTATCCCCTTATTGGGTATTTCCGAAACACAATGTACTAAATTTAATATTATTTTGAATGTAGTCAAGCTTTTAATGCGTATATATTGAAAAATCTATAAACTATTAGTAAAATATGACTTAAATCACTATAAACTCACCGAATCATGGAAACTTTTAATCTATTCACAGCTCGCAATAGAGATAATTTGGCTCTTTCAACATTTATATTTTCTGCTTTTCGAGCCAATCTTTTTTCGGCACGGCTCTTTGCCTCTTCCGCTCTTTTAATATTAATTTGCGATGACAACTCGGCCGATTCAACCACGAGATTGATCTGATTATCTATAATTTCACACATTCCCCCGCTTGTAGCAAAATATATTGATTTATTATTTTTATCCACTATTTTTATAGGTCCGATTTCTACAATCGAGAGCATTGCAGCATGATTTTCCATCACTTGAAATTGGCCATTTGCGCCGGGAATTACACAAGTTTCTATATTTTCCGAATAAACTTGTCCGGCCGGCGTTAGAATATTTATTGTTAAACCGTTTTTTTTCATTATAATCCGTTTTTTATAATTACAGAATTAAGCTACGGTTATTGTTTCGTCTTTTTAGCATTCTCAACAACTTCTTCAATCGTGCCCATCATATAAAAAGCTTGTTCCGGAATATCGTCATACTCGCCATTTACAATCCCCTTAAAACCGCGAATCGTATCTTCCTTGGGAACATATTTCCCCGCAAGACCGGTAAACTGCTCAGCCACAAAGAACGGTTGAGAAAGAAATTTTTGTATTTTTCTGGCGCGCGAAACGACCAATCTGTCTTCGTCGCTTAATTCGTCCATTCCGAGAATAGCGATAATATCTTGTAAATCTTTATATTTTTGTAAAACTTCTTGTACGCCGACGGCGACCGAATAATGTTCCTCGCCGACAATACGCGGGTCCAAAACACGGGAAGTGGAAGCCAGAGGATCTACCGCTGGATAAATACCCAGTTCAACAATCTGACGCGAAAGCACTGTTGTGGCATCGAGATGGGAGAATGTAGTGGCTGGCGCCGGATCGGTTAAGTCGTCAGCGGGAACATAAATGGCCTGAACCGATGTAATAGAACCTTTTTTGGTTGATGTGATACGCTCTTCCAAAGCGCCCATTTCCGTCGCTAAATTAGGCTGATAACCAACGGCGGATGGCATACGGCCTAGCAAAGCGGATACTTCGGAACCGGCTTGAACAAATCGGAAAATATTATCGATAAACAGCAAAACATCTTTACCCTCTTCATCGCGAAAGTATTCGGAAACCGTCAACCCGGATAAACCAACGCGCAACCTGGCGCCAGGGGGCTCGTTCATCTGACCGAAAACCATAGCCGTTTTTTCCAAAACGCCTGACTCGGTCATTTCGCGCCATAAATCGTTTCCTTCGCGGGTACGCTCTCCCACGCCTGTAAAAACGGAATAGCCGCCGTGTTCCGTAGCAATATTCCTAATAAGCTCCATAATTAGAACCGTTTTTCCTACTCCGGCGCCGCCGAACAACCCCGTTTTACCTCCTTTGGCGTAAGGTTCAATCAAATCGATAACTTTAATTCCCGTTTCCAATATCTCATCGGACGTACTCAGTTCTTCCAATGCCGGCGCAGGACGGTGGATGGGAAAGCGTTTGGCTGTTTTTATATCGCCTTTGTTGTCAATCGCATCGCCCGTAACATTCATCAAACGACCAAGGGTTTCCGGCCCAACCGGCACCGATATCGGCTCGCCAAGGTCTATCACATCCATACCTCGTCTCAATCCTTCCGTAGAGTCCATAGCGACGGTACGGACAATATTTTCTCCGAGTTCCTGCTCTACTTCCACAATCAGAGCGGAGCCGTCGTCTCTATTAATTTTTAATGAATTATAAATAGCGGGGAGTTTCCCGTTATCAAACTCAACGTCAATAACTGCGCCTATAATTTGTACGATTTTACCTTTATTCATAGCTGTTTCCCAAATTTAATCCAAGCTATTTTTCATTCAACACTTCAGCGCCGCCTACAATTTCGGACAATTCTTTCGTAATAGCGGCCTGACGCGTACGATTATAAAATAATGTTAATTTTGAAATTAATTCATTCGCATTTTCCGTTGCGGAATCCATAGCGGTCATTCGCGCCCCCTGCTCGGCGGCATTACTTTCCAACAGCATTCTCCATATTTGAATATTAAGGTGCTTGGGAATGACATGATTCAAAATAGCTTCTTCGCCGGGCTCATAAATAAAATCAATTGCCGGTTTTGAAGCTTCCGCATTTTCATCCTCAACAAACGGTAAAAATTGTTCCATAACAATATTCTGCTGAATAGCGGATTTGAATTCATTATAAATTATCTCTATTTTTTGATACTTACCGCTCTCATACAAGTCAATAAGCGCTCTAGACAATTTTAATCCGTCTTGCAACTCTATGTCATTAAAAAAACCGGCCATGGAACCTTCAATTTTCGAATATCTTTTAGAAAAAAACTCAACGCTTTTTTTCCCAACCGGATATAGAGCAATATCATAATCGGAATAGTGATCTATTCGCCTGACCGTCTCGCGAATAATGTTACTGTTGAAAGCTCCGCACAGCCCCCTATCGCCGGAAATCGGCACGAGCAGAACATTTTTTATCTCTTTTTTAGTCATAAGCGATACGGATTCGAGATCATCGGACGAAGCTATCAAATGGGCGATGATATCCCGTAATTCATATGCGTAGGGTCGGATTGCAACGATGGCTTGCTGCGCATAGCGTAACTTTACCGACGAAACCATTTTCATTGCTTTGGTTATCTGCTGTGTTCCGTGGACGCTGCTTATTCGCCTGCGTATTTCACGCAATGTTGCCATTAATTCGCCTCAATTGTTTTTTTAAACGACTCCACAAAAGTTGCAAGCATATCGCTTAACTGCTTTTTCAAATCATCATCCAACACTTTTTTCTCAGCCAAAGCAGGCAGAAAATCTTTGTTTTTCATTTCAAGATAATCATTAAAGTCTTTTTCAAACCTCAATATGGTTTCCACGGGAAGCTCATCAAGGAAACCGTTTGTA
>CAYRJN010000025.1:0-15126 GCA_964424545.1 uncultured Calditrichaceae bacterium | reverse complement strand
GTAGCGGCAAAAATAATCACAACCTGCTTTTCAAAAGGAATAGGCGTATATTGCCCCTGTTTTAGAATTTCCACGAGACGAGCGCCGCGGCGCAACTGTTGCTGCGTTGAAGCATCCAAATCCGAACCGAATTTGGAAAAAGCCTCCAACTCTCTATATTGCGCTAAATCCAAACGCAAACGACCGGCTACCTGTTTCATCGATTTGATTTGCGCGCTGCCGCCCACACGCGATACGGATAAACCGACATTAATTGCAGGTCTCACGCCGGAATAAAATAGATTTGTTTCAAGATATATCTGTCCATCCGTAATGGATATTACATTAGTCGGAATATACGCGGAAACATCGCCGTCTTGCGTTTCGATAATCGGCAAAGCCGTCAAAGACCCGCCGCCCAGTTCATCGTTCAATTTTGCAGCGCGTTCGAGTAATCTCGAATGCAGATAAAACACATCGCCCGGATAGGCCTCGCGACCTGGAGGTCTTCTTAATAACAATGATATTTCCCGATAGGCCCAGGCATGTTTGGTTAAGTCGTCATATACAACCAGGGCATGCCTGCCGTTATCCCTAAAGAACTCCCCGATGGCGGCTCCGGCATAAGGCGCGATAAATTGCAAGGGAGCCGGTTCGCTGGCGCTGGCGGCTACGATAATCGTATATTCCATGGCGCCGAACTCTTCCAATGTGCGCACAACCTTAGCTACGGTAGATCCTTTTTGTCCGATAGCGACATAGATACAAACAACATCCTTACCTTTTTGATTAATTATCGTGTCAATGGCAATGGCTGTTTTTCCGGTTTGGCGGTCGCCGATAATTAATTCACGCTGCCCCCTGCCGATAGGGATCATCGAATCGATAGCCTTAATGCCCGTCGCAAGCGGCTCCGATACGGGCTGACGGGTTACAACGCCCGTTGCTTTTCGTTCAACGGGAGCGTAATGCTCGGCTTTTATTTCTCCTTTGCCGTCAAGCGGCACACCGATTGGATTAATAACTCGTCCGAGAAGAGTGTCTCCGGTCGGCACTTTGGCTATTTCTTTAAGGCGCTTTACCTGATCGCCCTCTTTTATCAAAGAATCATCGCCAAATAGAATAATACCGACATTATCCTCTTCCAAATTTTGGACCATCCCCTTTACGCCATGGGGAAACTCAACCAATTCACCTGCCATTACTTCGTCTAAACCATAAACACGCGCAATACCGTCTCCTACCTGAAGCACAGTTCCCACTTCATGAACTTCCACTTCTTTTTGGAAGTCTTGTAATTGTTTTTTTAATATGGCAGAGACTTCATCCGGTCTAACTGCTTCACTCATTAACGGCACCTCTTAATTTAAACTCAACCGGCAACTAATTTTTTCTTCAGTTCTTCCAAAATATTGCGGACGCTCATATCAATCAATTTATCTTCTACGCGAACCACAAAGCCGCCGAGGATATCCGCATCAATTTTTTCTTTTAAAAGCACAACTTTACCGGTCATATTTTCTATTATTTTTCGTATTTGACTAACCTGTTCCCCGCTCAAGGAAACAGCGCTTAAAAGCTCGCCTTCCACCTGATTACGATAAACCAAAACAAATCGCTTAAAATAGTTAATTATCTCACTAAGCGCGGCCAAACGTCCTTTTTTGGCAATTAGGATCAAAAAACGAAACGTGAGATCGCTTACTCTACCTTTATATAACTCCTCCACGATCTTGCTTTTTTTAATATGGCTTATTAACGGATTAACAAGAAAATCTTCCAATTCCGAATTGCCTTTAATACTGTCTTCAATCTGCAAGAACTCTTTTTCCGTATCTTCCAGCGCCTTATTTTCAATAGCCAGTTCAAAAACGGCCTTTGCGTATCTTTTTGCTACTCGGCTCAAATCATTGATTCCTAACTTAATTATCGAGCGATTGACTTAGTGACTTAATATACTCATCCACTACTTTATAATGTTTTGGATCATCCAAATCCTGAATAATTATCTTTTGAGCGGCGCCAATGGCTAGATCGGCAACTTCCGCCCGCAACGAATCAAGCGCTTTCTCTTTTTCGCGTTTAATATCTCCCTGCGCTTTTTGCAATTGTTTTTCATACTCGGCGCGCGCCTGTTCGATTATCTCCTGCTTCTTCTTTTCTGCAAGAGCCTGATTTTCCTTAATTATTGTTTGTGCCTGACTTTCAGCTTCCGCAATAAGCTTTCTATGCTGTTCAAGCAAAGATTCCGATTCTTTTCGTTGTTTTTCAGCATTTTCCAGATTATTTTTAATCTCGTCATCGCGAGATTGTATAGCGGAAAGCATTGGTTTTAATGCAATTTTAGAAAGTATAGCCAAGACAAAAAAGAATGTGATCCATGTCCAGATCATCATCCCGGGATCTAAATCCAGCATGTGTTTAATTCCTTCGCGTTTTTATTTAACGGCTAAGAGGAAACATATAACCGCGCTAAACAGCGCCACGCCTTCAATCATGGCGGCAGAAATAATCATCGTAGTACGTATATCTCCGGTCGCTTCCGGCTGCCTTGCCGTTCCTTCCATTGCCGAAGCCGCCAGCTTACCAATACCCACACCAGCGCCAAGCGTCGCTAATCCCGCACCGATTCCGGCCGCTAAATATGCTAATCCTAAAGCATCCATTCTAAAAACCTCCTAAATAATTATGTTTTGTTGTTTATCCTTATAATGTACCTAATGCCCTTCGCTAAGACTCATTCCGATAAATATCGCAGAAAGCAGCGTAAAAATATATGCCTGTATAAAGGCGACTAAAATTTCTATAAAATAGATAAATATGGCAAACCCTATGGAAGCGGGAGATACAAAAATCGATTTTAAAATAATGGTTAATCCCAAAAAGGCAAACAGAGAAACATGTCCGGCGACCATATTAGCAAAAAGACGAATGGTTAAAGCCACATGTTTTGCAATTAGCCCCATAACCTCGATAACAAACATCAACGGCCAAAGGAGAAGCGGAACGCCGGGCGGTACCAATCCTTTATAATAACCGAGCAAACCGTGAACTTTAACGCCGTATATTTGGGTCGATGCAAACGTTATAATGGCCAAAGCGGCCGTTACATTTATATTCCCTGTGGCGGCTGTAAATAAAGGGACCAATCCCATTAGGTTATTCATCAAAACAAAAAAGAAAAAAGAAACCAGCAACGGAGTAAAATAATGACCTTCTTTTTTGCCCATACTCTTTATGGCAATTTCATCCCGTACATAGATAACAAATATCTCCAAAATGGCGCCTATTCCGCTGGGAATTTTTTTCTTTAATTTATATCCGAATTTAAAAAGCAAAACAATAAACAAGGCGGCAAACCAAATCATCAGCACATGTTTTGTAATGGATAAATCAACCGAGATCCCCAAAAGATTAATCGGTTCAAAATGCGGCAAATGCAGATGGTATCCAAATACATTCCATTCAGGCTGATTTGTAATATGGTGTTGTATCCAATCGCCAATATTTTCCTGATGAGCAAGCGTATCCGCTACAGCTTCAGCAGAGGCCATCAATTATTTCCTTTTTTATAACTATGGACATAATAGATTTCTAACGTTTGAAAAATAAAATATAATACAAATAAGGATAAAATGAAAACAAAAATATCAATTTGCATAAATTTTAATACTATAAAAATAATCAATAAAAGGAATAAAAGCCGTATTCCCATTCCTCCGAAATAAAATACCATAAAGCTTTTAATATCCTTATTGTACGAACTCGTTAATATCATAAAAGAAATAACAATATTAACGGCGCTTAATATTCCCGCTATTAAAAGAGCCTTATTTTGCGTAGCGCTAAAGGCATATGCACCGGAAACCAGCCAGACGATCCCTGCGTAAAGCGCCATAATAACCGTTACCGACAAAAAAAATCTTTTTTTACCGAAATCATTCACTTTTTATCCAAACCCTGTATTACTTTAATCATATTGTAATAGCCCAAAACAAGGCCGATAAAAATCCCACTCAGCAATAAATAGGGTCCCGAGCCCAGTTGTTTATCCAACCAATGCCCGAAGTAGCCGAATAAGCCCATCGCCCCAATCAGCGTATAGCTGATATTCATAAACGGAGCCGCCTTTTTAAAAGCATTTTGTATCGTGTATCTGGGCTTTTTATCCATGATTATGGTTTGGCTGTAATTGTCGGCGCGCTCTTTGATTCTGCGGACATGGTTGACGTGCCGTCAAATATTGCGCCTTCATCGATAATCAGTTTTTTCGCTTTCAACTCGCCGATCAAACTCGATTTGGCTTCCAATTCCAATTTTTCATTAACAACAATTTTACCGTTGATTTTACCGCCGATTATGGCGTTATTGGCTTGAATATCGCCTTCGATAATTCCGCTCTCTCCAATGGTTAGCGTATTTTTACAAACAACTTTTCCCTTAACCTTTCCATCAACCCTAAGATTGCTGCTTGTTTGGATATCACCTGTTATTATCGTTCCTTTTCCGATAAAGTTTAGCTCGGTAGAGACATTTTCTTTAATATTTTCTTTAAAAGCCACGATTTTACCTCATTGATTTATTTATAGGTTTTCAGTTCCATCATTTATATATAAAATAGGATCAACGGGAAGTCCGTTTTTCCAAATTTCAAAATGTAAATGCGCGCCGGATGTAATCTTACCCGTATTGCCGAGGTGCGCTATAATTTGCCCTTTTGTAACATGTTCGTACGCCGTAACAAGATTCATCTCGTTATGTTTATACAATGAAAAGAATCCGTAGCCATGCTGAATGATTAAAGTATAGCCGCCCATCTCCGTCCAACCGGAAAACATTACTACTCCGTCCGCCGTGGCATGCACCGGCGTTCCGCTCGGCGCGGCAATATCAATCCCCAAATGCGCATCGGTCAAAACCGAAGTTAATTCAAAACGCCTTGTTAAAAAGCCGTTTACGGGCATATAACTGGGAATCGAATTAAAAATAGTACGTTGTTGATTGGCGCTCATCTCATTAAAATTTATTTGCAACAGATTCAAGGAATCTTGTTTTGAATCAGGCGAAATGGTTAAATAACCGCTTAACGATTTTTTTACTTTTTTACCAAACTGACGCACCGTTCGTAAGTCTTCTTTTATTTTATCCATTTGAGCCAGCCCTTTGCGCAACTCAAAGTTTTCTTCTTTTAAACGCGTATATTCTATCAGATTACGCCCCGCAACCCAATAGACGGAACTCGCAATAATAAATAAAACCAATATCGCCAAAGCAATGAATGCCCCAATCTTTAAAAAAGAAACTTTTAACCTAAAACTTCGTGATTTCCCTTCGTTATCGGGAACAACGATAAAACTTATATATTCTGCTTTTCTTTTTTTCTTTTGCATAATTTTAATCCAATGCGTACAAAAATCCTATCAAAAGGTCGCTTAAATTCAATTGGGAGCAAAATCCCTTAAACAATTTTTTTTATCCGTTAACCGTCTCAATAATCTCCAACAAGCGATTCAAATCCTCCGGCGAATAAAATTCTATTTCTATGGCTCCGCCTTCGTTTTTCATACGAATATTAACTTTTGTGCCAAACACTTCGCGCAAATTATCTTCCGCTTTTTGAACAAAAACGGAGCGTTTTGGTTTTTCTTTTCCTTTTGGCGGTTTTTTTTCGGCAAGAGATTTAACCAAAGATTCAACCTTACGCACCGATAGATTGTTTTTAACAATTTTTTTCCATATATCTTTTTGTACGGCAGTATCCTCAACCGCAAGCAGCGTCCTCGCATGCCCCATATTTATCGAGCCGTTTTTTAAACTTTCTTTTATCTCATTCGGCAATTTTAATAATCGTATTGTATTGGTTATGGTTGAACGATCTTTACCGATTTTTTTTGCGACGTCATCTTGCGTCAGCTTGCACTCGTCGATTAATCGCTGATAAGCCATAGCCTCTTCAATGGGATTAAGCTTTTCACGCTGAACATTTTCAATAATGGCCAGCTCAAGCATCTCTTCTTTTGTGTTCACTTCGATTACAAAAGCGGGAATGGTTTCATAACCGAGATCCAAAACGGCGCGCAGACGGCGTTCACCCGAAATCAGCTCATAATAATTTTTCACCTGTCTTACGGCTATAGGTTGTATGATCCCTTTCTCTTTAATCGATTTTTTAAGATCATTCAAAGCGTCTTCATCAAACTCCTGACGCGGCTGAAAAGGATTAGCCTTTATTTTTGCAACGCTGATCTCGTTTAAAGATTTTGCCTTTTCCTGTTCATCGTTATTTTTCGGCTGTTCGGTAATTAATGCGCCCAGACCGCGTCCTAATCTATTTGTTTTCTTCACCGATTACTTCCTTTGCAAGATTCATATAGTTCTGGCTTCCGATACATACGGCATCATACATTATTATCGGCTTGCCGAAACTCGGCGCCTCGCCGAGCCGTACGTTTCTGTTTACGACGGTCTTATAGACTTTATCTTTAAAATATTCCCGCACTTCCGCAACCACCTGATTGCAAAGATTTAATCGATTGTCATACATGGTTAGCAGCACGCCTTCCAATTTTAAATCTTTATTTAAACCTTTTTGCACAAGATGAATCGTATTAAGCAGTTGAGACAAACCCTCCAAGGCATAGTACTCGCACTGAATCGGAATCAATACCGAATCGGAAGCGCTTAATGCATTTAATGTTAATAAACCGAGTGAAGGGGGACAATCGATAAAAATATAATCATAATCATCCTTAACCTGTCGAATGGCCTTTTTCAGCTTTTTTTCACGTTCGGATTCATCCACCAATTCGACTTCCGCTCCTACGAGACGGATATTGGAAGGCAGTATATCGAGATGGGGGACACTTGTTTTAACTATTGTATTTCGAACGTCCGCTCCGCTGAGAATCACTTCATAAATCGAATCTTGATCTTCTTCCAGCCTTACATCCAATCCGCTTGACGCATTGGCCTGCGGATCTATATCAATCAGCAGCACTCGCTTCTCTGCGACGGCAATACAGCTCGATAAATTTATTGCGGTTGTCGTTTTGCCAACCCCGCCTTTTTGATTAACAATTGATATTACTTTTCCCATAATCGGTACTTTCCCAATAATTTAATATCAGTTTTCCATAGCAAAAAGAATTCAATAACCAATTAATTATTAATTATTTGTTCTGCAACTTATAAAGTTAATTTTTTTACAGCTTTAAATCAAGTAACTTTTTCAAAATCCGTTTCTCATTACTTTCTGAATTCCATAATACCGCCATCATATTTTAATGAAAGATACAGTTTATCATCTTTCAATATATAACTTACAACGTCTTGTAGTTCGGAAATATATTTCTTCGAAAAAGATTGAAGTTCACACATAGCGCGGGTAGTCCCCAATATACTGATTGTTAATGCGGAGCCTTCAATATTAAAACTGCCGAAACCGCGGTTACAATCTGCGCGAATACTCACTTTTTTATCTTCGCTCAGGTAAAGCCTGTATTTCTCCGGTTGTTTTATCACTTTTTCGGTATCATTTGCATAGGCAACCCGCTCTAATTTCCAATCGACATCAGTGAGACTATTGTCCGACTTTTTCTCTTTTTTCATTTCCCGTAATTCATTTCCCTGAATAACTATAAACTTACGTAACTCCCGATTGGAATGTTTCGCCATCGACTCGCCTTTCGCCTGTGTATTCATATCAACGATAATGGAATCTCCCGAGAAAACAATCGAATTGACTTTTATGCGGTCCCCGAGGTTTACCACTGGAATAACGTCGCTGTTATTCATATTTTCCGTTACTACGGCAAGATCATAAAAAACACCGCTGCCGGGAGAATCGGTAACAAGAATAACGGCTGCCGCTCTTTCCCCCTTAATCGTTCCATAAACCGGTTTCTGCCGTAACACAACGCGCGTTTTACTGACTGATCCGGGTGCGGCGCTTTCGATGAATTCACCATCTTTAAGCGGAGCTTTGCCGAAATTAACCGATTCGTTTTGATACGTCAGATTTTTTAATGATTTTTTCGAGAGTATATCTTTTTGAGCGCAACTCTTAAATAAAAATACGCCGATAATAATAAAACTTACGGAAATTTTAGATATCTTCATTTTTCCTCCCTATGTTTAATAATGCAACACAGCTCATTGCTTTAGAGATCAAAAATTTGAACTTGTCGCAGACAAAAGAAACAATAAAATGCTGATGCGAAATCAAACGTACTTATTTATTGCCTTTTTTCCGCTGTTCAAATATATATAAAAAATCTTATCTCTCCCAATTATTGTAAAAAGTTTATTATATACAATAAGTTAATTGAAAATAAAAACGGCAAAATGACGATGGTCACCACAAATCACAAGACTGTTCATATATTTCGAATAACTCCTTAACGGAACAATTTGGCGCTAATGATCGTTCTATAAAGTGGCGGATGGATGTGAAGTCGATTTGCTTGACAGATTGACCGTTATAAACTAAATTACTATTGAAGGAAAATGAAAATAGTATAAGGACGACAATGAAAAATAATTTTACAAATAGAGTTCAAAAAGTAATTCGTTATTCAAAAGAAGAGGCTATGCGCCTTGGTCACGATTATATCGGGACGGAGCATTTGCTCCTTGGAATTATAAAGGAGGGCGAGGGAGTCGCCGTAAAAATTTTACAAAATCTCGGTTGTAATTTTAACAACCTTAAAAAATCTATAGAAGATTCCACCATCGCTTCAGGCGGAATTATGACAATAGGCAATTTACCGTTATCGAAAAGAGCCGAAAAAGCACTTAAATTAACTTATATTGAGGCAAAAAACTTTAAAAACGACGTAATCGGCACCGAACATTTATTGCTCTCCATTTTAAAAGAAAAAGATAGCCTCGCCGCTCAGATATTACTTACTTTCGATATCGATTATGCGGCATGTTATACTGAGCTTGAAAACATTTTAGCCGGCAAACCGGGAGAAGCGCAAAAAAACCAGCAAGGGCAAAAAAGCGAAAAAACCAAAACACCGGCGCTCGATCATTTCGGGCATGATTTGACTCAGGCGGCAATCGACGGCAAATTAGATCCGATTATCGGCAGAGATAAAGAGATACAACGCGTTGCCCAGATATTAAGCAGACGCAAAAAAAACAATCCCGTTTTAATCGGCGAACCGGGCGTGGGGAAAACAGCCATTGCCGAAGGCCTGGCGTTAAGAATAGCGCAAAAAAAAGTATCGCGCGTTTTGCATAATAAACGCGTTGTGGCCATGGACATGGGCTCTATCGTGGCCGGCACCAAATATCGGGGACAGTTTGAAGAACGCATGAAAGCGATCATGGCCGAATTGGAGAAAAATAAAAACATTATTTTATTTATCGATGAGCTTCATACCATCGTCGGCGCCGGCGGCGCTTCGGGCTCTCTTGACGCTTCCAATATGTTTAAACCCGCTTTGGCGCGCGGAGAGCTGCAATGTATCGGGGCCACAACGCTTGACGAGTACCGCATGCATATCGAAAAAGACGGAGCCTTGGAACGGCGTTTTCAAAAAGTGATGGTGCATCCGACCAGTCCGGAAGAGACTTTGGAAATTTTGAATACCGTTAAGCCCTATTATGAAGAGCATCATCACGTCAAATATTCCGATGAAGCCATTAAGGCCGTAATAACGCTTTCCGACCGTTATATTACCGATAAAAATTTTCCGGATAAAGCGATTGACGTGCTGGATGAAGCCGGATCGCGAGTACATATTGCCAATATTGTCGTACCTGAAAACATCGTTGAGCTGGAAACGGAAATTGAACGAATTCGTACGGAAAAGGAATCCCTCGCTAAAAATCAAGATTTTGAAAAAGCGGCAAAACTGAGGGATATCGAAAGAAAACTTTCCGACGAGCTTGAAGCGGCAAGAACCCAATGGGAAGCGGAAGAAGAAATTAAAATATCTACGGTAAAGCAAGAAGATATTTCGGCAGTTGTTTCTATGATAACGGGGATACCCACTCACCGCATCGGGGTTAACGAATCGGCCAAATTACTGAAAATGGCTGAGCAGCTGCAAAAGGAAATAATAGGACAAAACGACGCCGTAACGACGATCACCAAGGCTATCAGACGGGCGCGGGCAGGATTAAAAGATCCCAACAAACCGATCGGATCGTTTATTTTTCTCGGCCCGACCGGGGTAGGCAAGACCTATCTTGCCAAAAAATTAGCCGAGTATCTGTTTGACGATGAAAACGCTCTTATCCGCATTGATATGAGCGAATATATGGAAAAATTTACCGTTTCACGCTTGGTAGGCTCTCCTCCCGGTTACGTGGGATATGAAGAAGGCGGTATTTTAACCGAAAAGGTGCGCCGCAATCCATATTCCGTTATTTTATTGGATGAGATCGAAAAAGCCCATCCGGATTTGTTTAATCTACTGTTACAAGTTTTGGACGAAGGCCACTTAACCGATTCATTGGGACATAAAATCGATTTTAAAAATACTATTTTAATAATGACTTCCAATATCGGCATTAAAGATATTAAAAATATGAGCAGCTACGGTTTTACCCATTCAAAGGATGAGAACAAATTTGAAAATATGAAAAGTAAACTTTCGGATGAACTAAAACGCACTTTTAATCCGGAATTTTTAAATCGCGTAGATGATATAATCTTCTTCAAACAGCTTTCTATCAACGAGGCAGTTAAAATTGTGGATTTGGCTATCAAAGAAGTATTAAAAAAATTAAGAGAGAGACATATTGAATTTCATTTGACAGAAGGTGCAAAAAAATTTATTGCCGAAAAAGGCTTTGATCCTGTTTACGGCGCGCGTCAGCTCAAACGTTCAATTCAGAAAAACATAGAAGACCCCATTGCCGACGAACTTTTAAAAGGCACATTTTCCGACGGCAGTATAATTCAGGTGAAATTAAAGAATAAAAACGAGTTAAGTTTTATCGAAATCGACCGCAAAGAACCCACTGCGGTAAATTAACGCTAAAAACTTATCAGAGAAATTTAAGCCCGGGTGAATTTTTCACTTGGGCTTTTTTATTTTATAGCGTATATTTGCCCAACGCAAATATTATTGAGCCGAAGAGGAAGGAGAAAAGAATGACATTGAAATTGGACTATTCAAATGTAATGGATATAAATATCGGGCACAATCATGGCCTTAGGCAAGAAGATATCAGCGAATTGATTGCAGATGGAAATAATATATTAAAGAACCTGATTAAAAGCACGGAGGAGGGAAAACTCGGTTTTCTCGCTTTACCCGAAAATCATGATATTATCGATGAAATTATCACTTATGCCAATGCCATAAAAAATCGTTATGAAGCTTACGTGCACATTGGTATAGGCGGATCGGCTTTAGGGCCGATTGCTTTGCAGAATTCATTGCTGGATTCCTATTATAATTTAGATACTAAACCGAAAATGTTTTTCCCCGATAATGTAGACCCGGACTGGCTGCATGACCTGATGCAGCATATCGATGTTTCAAAAACGCTGTTTCATGTTGTTTCAAAGTCCGGCGGTACGGCCGAAACGGCAGCGACCATGCTTTATTTCGTTAAATATTTGCAAGAAAGCTTAGGCGACCATTTCTATAAAAATATCCTTTTTACAACCGATCCGGTTGAGGGGCTGTTAAATCAAATCGCCAGAGAATATCCCATAAAATGCTTTCGTATCCCGCCGAATGTAGGCGGACGTTTTTCCGTTTTGACCCCCGTTGGTCTTATTTCGGCCGCCGTTTCGGGAATTAATATTCAAGAACTTATGCAGGGCGCGCGCGAAATGGCGCAAATCTGCCGCAGTCAAAAGCTAGAAGAAAACCCCGCTTTTATTTATGCGGCAATACATTCTCTTTATATGAAAAAAGGTAAAAACATCAGCGTGATGATGCCCTACAGCAATAAAATAAGAGACCTTGCCGACTGGTACCGTCAGCTTTGGGCGGAAAGTCTCGGCAAACGCACCGACAACGACGGCAACACTGTTGAAACGGGGCAGACGCCGGTGAAGGCACTCGGCACTACCGACCAGCATTCGCAAGTTCAACTTTACGTAGAAGGGCCTAATGATAAAGTTATTACTTTCCTCGAAGTTGAAAAATTCAAAATAAACGACCCCTTGGAAAACCATTTTAAATATATTCCCGAATTTGACTATTTAAGCGGCAAAACTTTGGGAGAATTGATCAACAGCGAAAAAAAAGCCACTGAAATCGCCTTGAGCAACAACGAAAGACCGAATCTGACAATCAAATTTCCGGAGGTTAACGCCGCCACAATCGGACAATTTTTTATG
The DNA here is from genome assembly GCA_964424545.1 of uncultured Calditrichaceae bacterium. GTDB lineage: Bacteria > Calditrichota > Calditrichia > Calditrichales > Calditrichaceae > JAUVIB01. The sequence goes on along the minus strand of CAYRJN010000025.1, from coordinate 2,834 downwards.
CTTTTGGAAACGGCGACGGCTTTCGCCGGAGGATTGTTGAACATTAACGCGTTTAATCAACCCGGAGTGGAAGAAGGGAAAATTGCCACTTATGCTTTAATGGGACGAAAAGGCTTTGAAAAGAAGAAAAAAGAGATTTTAGAACAACTTGACAAAAAACAACTTTTTATTATATAAGGCGGCTTTGGGGGGCAATGACAAACTGGCCGCAATCGGAATATAAGGCGAAAAATTCGCAGCGCGTTATACGAAATATCACTGTTCTGTGGGCATTGAGCGAATCGGCTCTGGGCGGTTTCCTACATGCCGCCCGCCTTCCTTTTACCGGTTTATTTATCAGCTCTGCTGCGGTTATTTTTATTTCTTTAATCGGGTATTACGCGCCTAAACGCGGCGCTATATTAAATGCCACGTTAACGGTGATCATCATAAAAGGCTTAATCAGCCCGCATACGCCTCCTAACGCTTATTTCGCCGTCCTTTTTCAAGGGATAAGCGGAGAACTTCTTTTTTCTTCTCCTCTGTTTTACAGAGCGGCGGCGCTTACTCTCGGAGTGCTTTGTTTACTGCAATCGGCTTTACAAAAATTAATTATTATTACTATTGTATTCGGATTCGCCTTTTGGGATTCTATTGACATCTTTACATCTTATATATTAAAACAATTGCCATTTTTACATTTAACATCACCGAACGTTCACCTAAGCGCCTATTTAATTGCTTTTTACCTGACCTTACATCTTTTTTCGGGAATCGCCACAGGTTGGTTTGCCGGAATTCTTCCGCAACGGATAAAAGAGCATAAAAAATATTTTCCTGAATTGGCCGCAGCTATCAATGACAAAGAACCGCAAAAAACATTTAGGAAAAATCAAAGAAAACCTTGGTGGAGACGTCCGAAAAAAATTGCTCTCTTTCTCTTTTTAACGCTGTTAATTACTATCTCCTACTTTGACGCTACGCTGCATCAATCACAATTTACAAAAACACTTATTATGCTCATTCGCTCGCTACTAATTATGAATTTATGGCTCTTCTTCATCTCTCCGATCATTATGAAATATTTCAACAATTACATGGATAAAAGAAAACGTTTACGAGAAGGCGATGTACAGGCGGTTCTGAACTTACTACCCTTCATAAAAAGTGCGGCCAAAGCATGTTGGAATTATTCCGCGCGTTACAAATATTTCAAACGCTTGTTTACATTTATTGAATTATTATTTATGTTTGTCGTTAATATAAAAACGGAAAACGATGAATAACATTCATATATTCAGGGGAAAAATACACTCGGGGAAAAGTACGCGCTTACAACAATGGACGGATAAAACGGATAACTGCCTCGGAGTTATTACGTTGTCAATCAGCGATAAAAAATATATTATGGATATAGGCAACGGCGAAAAAAGAATGTTGCAAATAGAAAATGAAACGCATGCTAAAGATTTTGTAAAAGTCGGTAATTTTATTTTCCTTAACGATACTTTTGATTGGGCAAAACAAATCTTGCTCAGAGCGCATAAGAAAAAGCCTCGATGGCTTATTATAGATGAAATCGGTCACCTTGAATTAAACGGGCAAGGGTTCGAACCCGTTGTAAGCCAATTACTTCCGGTGCTCGACAGCAATCTTTTATTTGTTGTAAGGGAACGATTAACAAAACGCGTAATTAATCATTTTAATTTGAAAGATTTCGGTAAAATTATCATTAGCGAAAAACTTCCGGATGGAGAATAAAGAACTGTTCCCTTGGGGGACAAAAAAACGATATAACGCTTTTAGCGATTATCAAAAAAAGACCTTTGGCGAGCGCGTACAGAAAGTAACCGTCGACGCCGGTTTTACCTGCCCAAATCGGGACGGCTCGGTGGGAAAGGGCGGCTGCATTTACTGCAATAACGACAGTTTTAACCCTTCATACAATACGTCAAAAAACAGTATCACAAAACAGATTGAGGAAGGCATTACCTATTTAAAGCGCAGATATCGCCATAATCTGCGTAAATTTATCGTCTATTTTCAACCTTACAGCAATACTTACGCCCCGCTTGCCCTTCTAAAACGCTATTACGAAGAAGCGCTCGCATTCGAAGAGGTGATAGGATTAACAATCGGTACACGTCCGGACTGTATTGACGAAGAAAAACTGGATTATTTACAAAGCCTCGCGAAACATTACGATATAACGCTGGAATACGGTTTGGAATCTCTTTCGGACGATACGTTAAAACGTATTAATCGCGGTCATGATGTTAAAAGTTTTTTAAACGCCCTGGAAATCAGTAAAAATCGCAGTATTAAAATTTGCACGCATCTCATCATCGGCTTCCCGTGGGAAGATAAGAATCAATGGATTGATTCGGCGCGTGTTCTTTCCAAATTGCCATTTGATTTCCTAAAGGTTCACCATTTGCATATTGTGAAAAATACGGCGCTTGCGCTACAATATAAAAAAGAACCGTTTTCATTGTTAACGCCGCAAAAATACATGGCAATCCTTTCCGAATTCCTGGAATATCTGAATCCTGATATCGTGATACAAAGGCTTTTCGGCGAATCGCCGCCTTCAATGTTGATCGCTCCTAAATGGGGTATTCGCAACTCTTTATTGTTGCCTATGTTTGATGATTTTTTAAAAGAGAAAGATAGTTGGCAAGGTAAGCGATATAAAAAATAAGATTTTAAGCGGACAAGCAGGGACTTTATTTGAAACAGGTGCAGGGCAAAGTCAATTCTCAACCGGCGCCGAATAAAAACGCGTAGGTTTTTCACCGCCAATCAGATAAAAAGCTTAACACAATGACCCTGCTAAACGTATTAAATAGACAAAT